>CAYWTT010000094.1:0-10329 GCA_964461245.1 uncultured Prolixibacteraceae bacterium
CTTCAACGGGGATCTGGTACTCGGCCTGGATCATGCCAAAGGGAGTGAACCGGGTGTTATGCAGTTTGTACAGCAGGTTGACCGTGACAGGCAAATAGGTTTCTTTCAGGAATTCCACGCCAATGCCGGCTCCCGCCGACAGGTTATTATATATCTGGCGGTTCATGGAGGTTCCGAAGACCAGAGGTGCTGACTGGCTGTTGTCGGTATTTCCCACCAATACGCCAATTTCAGTGAGGTTGAACCACCTGGAAGCAGGAACGACCGGCTGGATATAGGATGTATCCGATATGCGGATTTCTCTGGGCTTGGTCCGGGAAATCCTGTCCACTTCTGATGCATTGAAAATCCAGGTGTTTTTTCCGGAGGCCACCCTGAGCTTTTCCATGTTGGGTGCGTATACATACTTGCCTTTCAGCACCGACCCGTTTTTAAGATAGATATATCCCCGTTTGTAATACATGTCGGGTGTTACGGGTACATATTGCCCCCAGGCTGCCGAGGTCAGCAAAAAGGCAATTACAAGCAGAAAGATTTTGTTCATTTTGGTTTTGTTTACCTGAAAGATGAGGGAAACAGCCAAAAGGTTGCGTGATCGGGGAGTTTTTATCAGAAGGAATAGGTCAGGCCTGAAAATACACCGATCTTCCAGGGTTTAAAAACCACTTCATCGCTGGTGTTCAGGGAGCTGAGCCAATAGCTCGCCCTGGGTTCGACCGACAGGGATATATTTTTACCCAGCGGGTAGATCACTCCTATCCCTGCCAGGCCTGAAAATCCGATCCGGGAGATGTTGCTGGTTTTACCGATGTATTCGCGGGAGGATCCATTACCGATGAAAACCTGGTTGCCCACCACGAAATTGGTGCTGATCCCGCTCAGAAGTTCAACACCGATCTTATCATCCACCAGCCGGTATCTGACAGAAAGGGGTATTTCCATAAAATCGAATACCTGGGCAAATTCTCCCGAAGTCAGTAAAGTGGTGCTCATCCCCAGGGCAGACTCCGGCGCAGGGATTAGCCTGGAATCAACAGGGGTCTCTTTAAAACAGATTATTCCGGCCGTACTGTTGAGTTTCATTTGTCCATCACTGAGAGAAACGGTATTGCTGACATATCTTTTCACCCCATCAGAGACAGAAGCATATGCGGCATCGGCCGCATACAGCTTAATGGGATTGCCTGATTTGTCACCGCTGCGGGAGTAATATATCCCGCTTTCCAGTTTCCACCTTCCCGAGGTTTTATACTGAACGGAAACGCCTCCGCCCACGCCCGTCTGAGACTGGTTTTCGGAGGGGGTCATACTTTGGGCATAGCTGTTGCTGTATTTGGATGAATAGGAAGAGTATGCCGGCGAAAGCCTCACCCCGATTTCCCATTCTCCGGGTATTCTTCCTGTTTTTACTCTCTTATTGCTTTCCATGGCCAGTATAGGGGTGTTCCCCGAACCGGAAAGGGGAAGGGGAGTGCCCCTTTTCCCGAAACAGGGAGCCAGGTCGTGGGCGGGAAGATATCCATCCAGTAAATCCAACGGATTTTGAATATGGATCAATCCGGCAACCCGGTCAAGGATGGAACTGCATTCCTTTCTTTCCTCGGCTTCTTTTTCCGGAAGGGGAGAATACCTGAGGGAAGCGGCTTCCCCGATAATTCTTTTATCACCCGGTGCAGGTGTGTTTTCGGCTAAAAACCCTGTTGCCGGTGAGGAAGTAGGTATTGCCGCTTTTCCCGGCACAGAAGCATCCTGATGATCAGAGGCGGCGGAAGGAACCGGTTGAGGCCGTTGGGTGATCACCAGCACACCGGTGACCACAGCAATCAACAGCACCGCTGCTGCTGTCAGCCGTCTGAAAAGGAGCATCCCGGATTTCTGATTGTTCCGTGCCATCCCGGTCTGGATCCTCTCCCAGACTTCAGGAGGCGGTTCGGTGGAAAACTGCTCCAACCGGCTCCTTAACAGATCATCCCAGTTGTTTTCTTCCTTTATCATAAAGAATACCGTCTGTTTTTCCTGACCTCACTATATTGATTCTGCAATTTGCTCCTGAGAATTTCCCGGGCACGGGAGAGGTCCGATTTGGAGGCCCCTTCCGAAATTCCAAGCTCACGGCTGATTTCGCCATGGTTAAATCCTTCCATGACATACAGGTTAAAAACCATCCGATACCTGGGCGGCAGTTGCTGGATGATCTTCACCAGTTCCTCCACGGGAAGGTTGGCCAGCATTTCCTCCTCACCGGCCGATGACTCCATCTTTTTCATCTCATCGACATACAGAAGTGGCTGCTTTTTCCGGTAACTGTCGAGTGACGTATTGACCATGATCCGCCGCACCCATCCTTCAAAAGAACCTTCATGCCGGAACTCTTTCAGCTTGGTAAAGACAGTGATAAATCCCTCCTGCAGGTTATCTTCAGCTTCATGTCTGTCTTTTGCATACCTCAGGCAAACTCCAAACATCTTGGGTGCCAGTCTGGCATACAATTTTTCATGGGCCCGGTTATCCCCTGAAATGCAGGCATCGATTATTTTCCTGAAGTCTTCCAAGCTCACTCAAAATTTTCCCAAAAGTAAAGATAATTACCGGCTATTATCCTTACCGGTAGTGAATGAATCTCTTTCGGCCTGAACTTTCCCTTTAGATGCAATTACAGTGCTGAGGGTTGCGTTGCATAATTTCTTTTTTTACGCAACCTTACCCGGAGAAAATCCGTCTAATACAAAAAACATCCGGAATGGAAAGATTCGCACATGTTTTCATTATCGTGGTCATGGTCCTGTTGCTTTCAGGATGCGACACCAACGATGCCGGGGTAGACCAGGGGCTGAATCTCACGGAGAAGGCAGCTAAACTGGTTAATGTCAATAACCAGTTCGGGATGGAGCTGTTTCAGCACATTTCTGTCTGGGAAAAGAAGGCCGAAAACCTGATGGTTTCACCGCTGAGCGTAGCACTTGCGCTGGCCATGACATACAACGGAGCGGAAACCACCACACGCGATGCCATGGAAAACACCCTGCGGCTGAACGGATTTACGCGTGAGGAGATCAACCTCTCCTATCTGGCGCTCGTGGAAGGGCTCCGGTTTCTGGATCCCAAAGTGTGGCTGGAGATCGCCAACTCAATCTATTACAGGAAGGGGTTCCAGGTAGAGAAGGATTTTGTCTCACTGAATGAGAAGTATTATGGTGCCGAGGTGTCAGCGCTTGATTTTGCCTCCCCTGCGGCTCTTGATGTGATAAACGGCTGGGTAAATACCAAAACCCACGGCAAGATACCGGAAATTCTGAAGGAGATCACCCCCGACCAGGTGATGTTTCTGCTGAATGCCATCTATTTCAGGGGAATATGGGCAAAAGAGTTCAACACCCGTTCAACGGCTGAGCTTCCTTTCAGCAGGGAAGACGGGAAGCAGGTCAGTGTGCCGGTGATGATGCGTCTCGATACCCTCGATTACAGCAGCAATGATCTCTTCAGTGCCATCCGTCTTCCCTATGGATCGGGAAATTACAACATGTTTGTTTTCCTCCCCAACCAAGGTAAAACGGTGGCTGAAGTGGCGTCGGAGCTGGACCGGGACAATTGGAACAACTGGATGAAACTGTTTAAGGAGACCCGGAATGTCGATATCCGGTTACCGCGTTTCAAATTTGCTTATGAAATCATGCTGAACGATGTGCTTACCGAAATGGGAATGGGTGTGGCATTTTCTGGAGCCGCAGATTTTACCGGTATTAACCGGGCGGGAGGATTGAATATCGATTATGTGAAACACAAGACCTTCGTAGAGGTGGATGAAGAGGGAACAGAGGCTGCCGCCGTGACCATCGTAGCCATTGAAAAAACCATGGCAGGTCCTGAAAAGGTTAACTTTCATGTCGACAGGCCGTTCCTGTTTGCCATTACTGAAAAATCCACAGGAGCCATCCTCTTCCTGGGAACCGTCAGGGACCCCTCTTTGAATCAGTAGCAGCAGTTGGCAGTAGCAGTAGCAGTAGCAGAGGCATATAGTAAGCAGGAGGCAGAGTTTAAAAAGGACAACAACAATAAAATCAATGAAAACAATGAAAACGATGACCACATTATTCACAATCATTTTACTTATGGTGACCGTAATGTCTTGCCAGAGACAGAATGAGGAGAATTCTCCGGATCTGAAGAACCTTCCTGAAAAGTCGGCTCAGCTGATCAGTGCCGATAACCAGTTTGGTCTGGAACTGTTCCGGAAAATCGAATCAAAGGCAAGCAGTAACGACAATACCATGATTTCCCCACTCAGCGTATCGCTGGCATTGGCGATGACTTATAACGGGGCTGTGGGGGAGACAAAAACAGAAATGGAAAAAACCCTGAAACTGTATGGCTTGACTACCGGACAGATCAACAATGCCTACCAGTCTCTAGTGGCTGCCCTTCAATCGGCCGATCCCGATGTTTTGCTGGAGATCGCCGATGCCATTTACTACCGGAAGGAGGTGAACGTGAAACCTGATTTTGTGACAGTGAACAAAACTTTCTATGATGCTGCCGTTGCTCCGCTTGATTTCAATAATTCAGCCTCTGCCTTGAAAACCATCAATGGCTGGGTGGCGGATAAAACCCGGGATAAGATCCCCACGATCATTGACCAGATTGATCCCCAGCTGGTGATGATCCTGCTGAATGCCATCTATTTCAACGGCAAATGGAAGAGTAAATTCGGAGATTCCAATACCCATAGCCTGCCTTTTACTTTCGGTGACGGAACACGGAAAGAGGTGGCACAGATGAACCAGGAGTCTGATTTTGAATATGCTTCCAACGATCTTTTCAGTGCAGTAAATCTTCCTTATGGAAAAGGGGACTACCGGATGACGGTGATATTGCCTAACAGCAATAAAACCACCAGTGATGTATTGGCAAAGCTGGATAACGATAACTGGAGTTCCTGGATGAAAAGCTTTGAGCTGAAAAACCATGTGGTGGTGACCATGCCCAGGTTTAAGTTTTCCTGGCAAATGAAACTGAACGATATTCTTTCCGAAATGGGCATGAAAAAGGCATTTATCCCTTCGGTTGCCGACTTCACTGGAATAGCTGACCTTGATTTGTTTATCAGCTATGTCATCCATAAGACCTTCATAGATGTGAATGAAAACGGTACCGAAGCGGCAGCAGTCACTGCGGTGGGTGTATTCGTTACCAGTATTCCGGGTAACGAACCCCAGAAGATCTATTTCACGGTCGACCGCCCATTTATTTTCGCTATATCTGAAAAAAATACGGGATCCATACTTTTCATCGGGGAAATGAATGCCCCGGAATATCAGCCGTAATTACCGCTCAGAAGCATGACTCTGTCATCATGATTTTCCTGCTTTGTTAAGCAGAAAACCGGTGCGCTGCGGATAGTAAAAGTCATTTTCTGTGATCAGGGTAAAAGTGTGATTTTGTATTTGTAGTGACAGGGATAATGATATATGTCATTTACAAGGCATCGTAAAGAGCCTCAATTATGATTATATTTGGGGCTCTTTTTTATTATTGGACATGAACACGAAAATGCCTGGAATTTCCGCCTCTGTGATTGTATTATGCACGTTGCTTTTTACCACATGCGGCATGAAAACCAAGGACGGCGATCGGCAAGCAAGCGATAAGGCAGTCGGGATGCAGTTTGCCGCACCGCCTTTGCCCGACACCCTGTCATTCCTGGGAGAAAAGGTCCCTCTTGATCGTTTCGATGTCTTTGAAAGCCTGGAGAGAGAAATGCTGGTCAATACCTATTTCCATTCCCAGACTATTCGCTTTATCAAACTGGCACCCCGTTATTTCAGTTTGGTGGATCCGATCCTTAAGTCGGAAGGAATTCCCTCTGATTTCAGGTACCTGATGGTTGCGGAAAGTAACTTGAGCCCCCGGGCTTACTCCCCGGCAGGTGCTGCCGGAATGTGGCAGTTTCTGAAAACCACAGCCTTGGAATACGGCCTGGAAGTAAACGGAGAGGTGGACGAGCGGTATCATGTCGGGAAATCGACCCTGGCTGCATGCAGGTATCTGAAAAAGGCCTGGGAGAAATATCGCAACTGGGGACTGGTGGCTGCCGGATACAACGCGGGTTTCGCTGCGGTCGACAAACAGTTGCAAAGGCAGAAAGTGGATAACTACTTTGACCTGCTAATGAGCGAGGAGACTGAAAGATATCTGTTTCGCATAATCAGTCTCAAACTGATCCTGGAAAATCCAGAGAAATTTGGCTTCCAGATCAGTGAGGAGGAGAAATATCCGCTCCTGAAAACCCACCCGGTGGAGATCAATGGTCCGGTTCCGGATTGGACCAATTTTGCACACAATAACGGGATCACTTATAAAACACTGAAATATTACAATCCCTGGCTGAGGGAGAGTTTTCTGACCAATAAGGCCGGAAAGCGTTATGTGGTGGATATTCCGGATAAAGAGTAAGACCATTCCTGTCTGCGGGAACTTTTGGCGGTGGCAGATATTCACCTGTAGAGAGGATGAAATGGCAAATACGCCTCTGGGGTGACAGGTTTCAGCAATTGAAAATGTGGGCTGGTACAGATTGAAAAATGAAGATTGAAGAGGGAAAAACAGGTTCGGAAGAAGAGAAGATCGTGGTCAGGGGGGCACGTGTGCACAACCTCCAGAACATTGATGTGGAGATTCCGCGTAACCGGCTGACGGTGATCACCGGATTAAGCGGGAGTGGAAAGTCTTCGCTGGCATTCGATACCATTTATGCGGAAGGTCAGCGTCGTTATATGGAGACTTTTTCAGCTTATGCCCGTTCATTTCTGGGCAGCATGGAGCGTCCGGATGTGGATAAAATAACCGGGCTCAGCCCGGTCATCTCCATAGAACAGAAAGTCACCAGCCGCAATCCCCGCTCCACCGTTGGTACAGTAACCGAGATATACGATTTTCTCAGGCTATTATATGCCAGGGCTGCCGAAGCCTTTTCTTACCATACCGGTGAGAAGATGGTCAAGTACAGCGAGGAGAAGATCCTTCAGATGATCAGGGAAAAATTTGCCGGGAAGAAGGTCTATATCCTGGCTCCCCAAGTAAAAGGTCGTAAAGGACATTATCGCGAGCTTTTCGAACAGATCCGCAGAAAGGGATATTTATATGCCAGGATAGATGGTGAAATCACTGAACTGACCCATGGATTTAAAGTAGACCGGTATAAAATCCACTTCATTGAAATGGTCATTGATAAACTGTTGGTGGATGATGCTTCCGATAAAAGGATGAAGGAGAGTGTGCAGATGGCCATGACCCAGGGTCATGGCATCCTGATGTTACAGGATCATGATTCGGGTGAAGTCCGTTATTACAGCCGTCTGCTGATGTGCCCCACCACCGGAATATCCTATAACGAACCTGCACCGCATAATTTCTCTTTCAACTCACCGCAGGGTGCCTGTCCCAAATGCAGTGGTCTGGGCCGGATCGCTGAAATAGACATGGAAAAGATCATCCCCGACTGGAGTATCAGTATCGGAAAGGGAGGGATTGTTCCGCTCGGGCCGCAGAAGAACTCCCTGATCTGGTGGCAGATTGAAGCGTTGGGGGAAAAGTATGATTTTACCCTGAAAACACCCCTGAAGGAGATTTCCGAAGAAGGGCTGGATGCAGTTTTGTATGGCACCAACGAGCGGATACAGCTGAAAAACACCCCTTTGGGAGCAAGTGTGAACTACCTGATGACCTATGAGGGGCTGGTCAAATATATTGAAAGCCAGCGGGAGGAAAATCCTTCGCTAAAAGCCCAGAAATGGGCAAACCAGTTTGTGCGTACCATTGCCTGCCCTGAATGTAACGGCATGCGGCTGAAGAAGGAAGCCCTCTGGTTCAGGATCGACGGGAAGAATATATCGGAACTTGCGCAAATGGACCTGGCCGCACTGGGACAATGGTTCGAAGGACTTGGGCAACGGCTCGGTGAAAGGCAGGAAATGATTGCCAGGGAGGTGATCAAGGAGATCCGGAACCGGCTCGGCTTTCTGCTGAATGTCGGGTTGGATTATCTCTCACTTGACCGGCCTGCTGCCTCACTTTCGGGCGGGGAATCGCAACGGATCAGGTTGGCCACCCAGATCGGTTCCCAACTGGTCAATGTTCTTTATATTCTGGATGAACCGAGCATCGGCCTGCATCACCGTGATAATCTCAGGCTGATCCACGCTCTGGAGGATCTCCGCGACATGGGGAATTCGGTCATTGTGGTGGAACATGACCGGGATATGATGCTTCATGCCGATTTCCTGGTCGACATGGGGCCAATGGCCGGCCGGCACGGAGGTGAAGTGGTGGCAGCCGGCACTCCAAAAGAGGTGTTGTGCAGCCATACCCTTACGGCTGATTATCTTACCGGCAGGCGCCGCATTGATGTTCCGGGAAAAAGAAGGCCGGGCAACGGGAGGTTCCTGAAATTATACGGGTGTACGGGGAACAATCTGAGATCGGTGGATATGGTCATTCCGCTGGGAAAAATGATCTGTGTGACTGGTGTCTCCGGAAGCGGAAAATCCACCCTCATCAATGAAACCCTCCATCCGATACTGAGCAGGCATTTTTATAGTTCGGTGGCCGATCCCCTTCCTTACCAGAAGATCGAAGGATTGGAGAATATTGATAAAGTGGTGGAGGTCGACCAGTCTCCCATTGGCCGGACACCCCGCTCCAACCCGGTGACCTATACCGGGGTGTTTTCCGATATCCGCACCTTATTTGCCCAGTTGCCGGAGTCAAAGGTAAGAGGTTATCAACCCGGGAGATTCTCCTTTAATGTGAAGGGAGGCCGCTGTGAAGAGTGTCAGGGTGCCGGTGTGAAAACCATTGAAATGAATTTTTTACCTGACGTGTATGTCCATTGCGATAAATGCAACGGGAAAAGATATAACCGGGAAACCCTGGAGGTCAGGTACAAGGGTAAATCCATATCTGATGTACTGGATATGACCATCCACCAGGGCGTGGATTTTTTTGAGAGTATTCCTTCCATTGCAGTGAAGCTGAAAACCCTTCAGGAAGTGGGGCTGGGGTACATTACCCTGGGACAGGCCTCCACCACGCTGTCGGGCGGGGAATCGCAAAGGGTGAAACTCTCGGCTGAATTATCGAAACGGGATACCGGCAACACGCTTTATATACTGGATGAACCTACCACGGGGCTTCATTTTGAAGACATCCGGGTTCTGCTGGAGGTGATCAGCAAACTGGTTGACAAAGGGAATACCGTCATTGTGATTGAGCATAACCTCGACGTAATCAAGGCGGCTGACCATATCATCGATCTGGGCCCGGAAGGGGGAACCGGGGGTGGTAAGATATTGTGTACGGGCACTCCTGAAGAAGTGGCCTGTAAAGAAGGCTCCTATACCGCCCGTTTCCTCCGTCAGGAGCTGGACGGAAATAGCGAATAGCTGCAATGACCGGCATCCGGAATGGGTATTGAATTGAGAATTTTGAGATACTGGGTATATGAAACAAATTGAAATTATCTGTAAGAACAATCACAGCAGGCGTCTCTATCCCATGGGAACCACCCTGGCTGAGATTGCCGGAGATCAGCAAATCGAACTGGCATCACCAATCTGCGGTGCCCTGGTTAATCATAAACTGAAGGAGCTTTCATTTCCGGTATTCAAACCTAAAACGGTGGAATTCATTGATCTGATGCACCCTGACGGGCGTCGCATGTATATCCGTTCGCTTTTGTTTATCATGTATGCCGCGGTACGGGAGATCTTTCCCGACGTTGTCCTGAATGTGGAGCATGGAATTTCAAATGGATATTATGCCGAATTGGAGGGATTGGGCAGGCCGCTGACCGAATCCGATCTTTTTACCATTCAGACGGAGATGCTCTCGATTGTGGATCACGATTTTCCTTTTGAGAAAAAAGGATATCCCACTCGGGAACTGGTGGAAATGCTTTATAAACAGGGTCTTCACAGTAAAGCCCGGCTTTTCGCCCAACAGGGATCCCTTTACAGTTTCGTCTATTTCATGAACGGACTGGCCAACTATTTTTACGGGCACCTGGTACCCTCCACCGGCTTCATCCGGAATTTCGGTCTTGAACGCTGTCACAATGGCATATTGATCAGAGTCCCCAGCCAGCACGATTTGACGATCCTGATGGATTCCGTGAAACAGGACAAACTTTTCGGAGTGTTTCAGGAGCATAAACATTGGGCTGAAATTCTGAATGTCAGTACTATAGCCGACCTGAATGACCTGATTTCAGGTGGCAGGGGGGGGGATATCATCAAAATATCGGAAGCACTTCATGAAAAAAAGGTAGCTGAAATT
>CAYWTT010000095.1:0-10102 GCA_964461245.1 uncultured Prolixibacteraceae bacterium
CTGTACTGGAAGATATCAGGAATCTCAATAATCTCTCCAACAGTTTGCTTGACCTGGCAAAGGCCAGTTCCGATGTGTCGTCCATCACCAAGCAGTCACTCCGTATTGATGAAATTCTGTGGGAAACAAGAGCCGACCTTGTGAAGAGAAAAAAAGAGTATTCCGTTTCAATCCTTTTCCAGGATGCCATTGAAGATGAGAATAAACTGATGGTCTATGGGAATCCTCACTTGCTGAAGACTGCTGTACTCAACCTGATGGACAATGGCTGCAAATTCTCTCCTGAACGGTCAGCGGAGGTTCTTTTACAGGTTAATGACGGATCTGTTGTACTTCAATTTAAAGATAGGGGCATTGGCATAGATAAGGAAGAATTGGTTTCCCTTCAACAGCCGTTTTTCAGGGCAAAAAACGCGAAAGCCATTCCAGGGAGCGGACTGGGACTTTATCTTACACAGAAAATCATTCAAATCCACCGGGGTACTTTGATTGTGGATTCCCTGATCGGGGAGGGAACCACCGTCACAGTTACCCTTCCTTCCCTCTCCTGATCTTTGCTGGGAATAGTGTGTGAGGAACTGCCTTTCACTGAGCCGATAAAAGAGGGTCACTCTGCAGAATGGACCGACTCCAGTAGGTACGATACAGGTTTTAATCCTTTGGAAGCAGCAGTCATCCTGATAATGCCTGCTTCCCCTTCCGATTTCACCACAACCAGGCATCTTCCCTGCCAGGCCTTTCTTTGCGGCAAACCGTAACTTTCAAGACTGACGGGGTTGCCGTTTCCTACAGCCAGAATACGCCCGGGTCCTTCTATGCTGAATTTCAATAGGTTGTCAGCCTTGGGATGGCGCATTCCCTGCTGATCAATCACCTCGACGGCAAGATAGCTGAGATCCTGACCATCGGCCATTATCCGTGAACGGTCGGCCGTTATCCTGATGTCGGCAGGATCTGATGCCGTTCTCAGGCAAGCATCCTTCACCGGTTTACCGCCGGTATATCCCACAGCCTTAAGTTCCCCTGCTTGCCAGGGAACATTCCATTTCCCCAAAAACTTTTCAGCCCGTCCCGTCTTCTTTTTCCCCAGCGACCTCCCGTTGAGAAAAAGTTCAGCCTCCTCACAGGAGGAATATACGGAGACTTCAAGTGGAGCCCCTTCATATCCTTTCCAGTTCCAGTCGGATACCGCATCGTACCAGTGCCATTGTGACCAACCGGCCCGGTCGGGATTCTCCTCAAAGGTAGGAACAGGGGGCTTGACAAAAACAGAAAGTTGCCTGTCTTTCCAAAGGACATCCCTGTAATAAGACTGTGGGCGCTTCCATCCGCAGATATCCAGATCACCGCACCATGCCAGGTTCCAGGGGAAAAAACTGTTATTCGCAGGAAATCCCCTCCATCCGATACTGGCTTCGCCGATATAGTCGAACGAAGTCCAGACAAAATCACCGATCACATGAGGATTGTCAAGAACTCCCATCCAGCTTCCGAATGCCAGAAGCGGGAAAGATTCCGTGCAAACCATAATGCGGCCGGGAACTCTCTCATGATCGGTCTTGTAAAAATCAGGCTTCAAGGGATCCCCTTCCACTGCATAATTGTATCCGGCCACGTCGAGTGTGGCGAAGAAAGGATCTTTGTCTGGATTCAGCCCGTTGACGGCCGCAGTGACCGGCCTCGTCGGATCAAGTTGCCGGATCAGGCCGGCAAGCATGTTGGAAAGTTTTACGCCTTGGGCATTTCCGCGTTCGGGAATTTCATTGCCCGTGCTCCACATGATGACCGACGGATGGTTCCTGTCGCGCAACACCATGCTCTCCAGATCCTTCTGCCACCATTTATTGAAATAGAGATGATAGTCGGAGTTGTTTTTCTGGTTTTCCCACATGTCGAAAGCTTCATCCACAACCAGCATCCCCAGCCGGTCACATGCATCCAGAAAGGCTGGTGAAGGTGGATTATGCGCACACCTGACCGCATTAAATCCACTGGCTTTCAACAACTCCACCCTCCGTTCTTCCGCCCGGTCGTAAGCTCTTGCTCCCAATGGCCCGTTGTCGTGATGTACACATCCTCCCTTCAGCTTTAAGGATTTCCCGTTCAGCATGAATCCACTGACCGTATCAAAAGCAATGCTCCGTATCCCAAACCGTGTCTCTGTCCGGTCGGTCAGTTTACCATCTGTGAATATTTCCGTAACGGCTAAATATAAACGGGGATTCTCAACCGACCACAATTCAGGTGATGCCAGGGTGCTGAACTGTGAAAATTCCGATCCATCACCCGGATCCACAATTCGGTTCTGTTCAATTTCCGCCACCTTGACCCGGGCAGGAGAAAAAATCAGGTAAACCACCCTGACATGCACAGGGCTGCAGGAAGAATTGACTATGGCCGACCTGATATGGACAAGTGCCGAACCGGTACTTACTTCCGGGGTGGTTATACAGGTTCCCCATTGAGCCACATGAACCGGTTCCAGCACTTTCAACCAGACATGACGATAAATGCCTGATCCGGAATACCAGCGGCTGTTCTCCCCTTCATTGACCACCTTTACAGCAAGCACGTTCTCTTGTCCGAACAAAGCCTGTGCGGAGAAGTCAAACCAAAAAGAGGTATACCCGTACGGATGTTTGCCGATTTCCTTTCCATTAAGCCAGATCGTGGCATTCATATACACTCCCTCGAAAAGGATCAGGATCCTTTTATCCCGGTATGTTTCAGGAAGGAGGAAATGTTTCCGGTACCAACCTGTTCCCCCGGTGGTAAAGCCCCCGCTAGTCTGGCTGATCGCATACCGGTTAAAAGGAGAGGAAGTTCCTGGTAGATCTTCAATGCTCCAGTCGTGGGGCAGGTCAATCGCTCTCCATTCAGTATCATTAAATCCGGGATTTTCAGCTCCCAGAACCCCGCCCCGCTGAAATTTCCAGCCCGTATCGAAAAGGTTGGTCCCGGGCAGAACCGGCTGTGCCAATGCCCTGCCGATCCACAACAACAGAAAGATGGGATAAAAAAGTCTCATATGATATCCGGGTTACATGGCAAAAATGCGTTCCCAGGGAATCCGAAAGAGAATCAGGGCAGTGGCCAGTGTAAACCAAACGGCTGATATCCTGTGTTTCCGGGATGCAAACTGGGCCTTCCGTGCAAGAGAACGACCGGTATGGATCAGGATGAATGCAAAAACCATGACCAGGATATGGTCTATTGCATAAAACCGTAGCTCAGGTTCCCGGATGCCCTCACGAAAATTGGAAAATACTGCCGTGGTTACGGGACTTAATCCGGCATACAGGATGATGCCCGCCACCAATTGAAGATCGATCAGCCCGGTAAAAAGATTCCCCGCCAACTTATCGGCAGAACTCCAGTATTTTCTGAATATCAAACCAGACCATGCACGGAACAGTGCAAAAGCCGCGGCGCCGAGCAGCAGCCAGCTGAGGTACCGGTGAATCTGAATAACTACCTCATACATATGAAAAATCACTTAAATATCGGTTCATTTACCAGCTAAGTTAAAAATATCGCCCGGATCTACAATGGCGCTTTTCAGAATTTGATCCTCCAGCGCAATGCGAATCATCGCTCTAGCCACCACATTGGATGCAACCGGCCGGTATCTACTGAAAACAAAACGCGTCAGCCATTTCATGATCCTGACAGACCACTCTTCCGTCACCCTGCGTTTCTCCCGGTCCCCTTCCAGGATAGAAGGCCGGAGAATAGCAATCTTTTTAAACGGCAGCTTCAGTACCGCCTCATCCAGCTCACCTTTCATACGGGCGTAAAAGATCAGCGATTTTGGATCGGCACCGGCAGCCGACACCAGCACATACGAAGGAATTCCGTTTTTTGCCGCTTTCTCTGCAAAACGGTACTGATAGGAATAATCCACCAAATACTGGTTCTTTTTTGATCCTGCCTGCCTTATAGTAGTCCCCAGCGTGGAAAACAAAATGTCTCCCTGCAGCAATGGCTCCCAGGATTGGGCATTGTTGAAATCAATCATGTGCTGTTCCAGCTTCGGGTGCCGGATCTGAAGATCCCTCCTGACGAAAATCCTGACTTTTTCTATACTGTCGGATTTCAGCAACTGGCTGACCAGTTCCCTGCCGACCATTCCGGTGGCTCCGATGACGTTTGCTGTTTTTTTCATATCTGATCGCTATTTTTCTTCCCTTTCCAAAAGCTGACTTACCTGGTCCAGTAGAGTCTCTTCCAACGGCCGGAAGTTCATCCCCAGGATACGGATGATCTGTGAGTTGTCAAACCTGATGGGATGACCGATATTCCGGCGGATGAAGCGGGCCGGATATCCCATTAACGGTCCCGTCAAAAGAAAGAACCAGGTAGGGATGACCCTTTTGGGAACCGGCAGATCCGGATATTTGCTCCTTATAACCGCGGCCATTTCAGTAAAGGTGACATGGTGGGGGGCAGCAATAAATCGGTAACCTGACCGGGGTAAAAATGCCGCCAGCAGATGGGCTTTGGCCACATCCCTGACATCCACTATGGCATGCATCCCTTTGGGCACCCCCGCCCTGAATTTTCCCGAAATTAGCTGCTGCATGATCAGGATACTGGTCGAATCCCTCCGTTCAGTCAGCGAAGGTCCCATGATAAAACCCGGATTGATGACATTCAGTCCGATAGTTGGATGATCTGCCACCCGTTTCCATGCTTCCTTTTCAGCCATCGTTTTAGAAAAGGAATAGGGCTGATGCTTTGTAGAACTGGTCGTGTTCCAGTGTTTTTCCGAAAAAACGCCGTTTTCGGTTAATCCGATATCTACTGCATCGCCATACACAGCCGCCACACTCGATGTCATCACAATACGCTTCACCAGGCTTGTCCTGAATGCAGAATAAAATACATTTCTCACACCCTGCACCGCAGGGGTCAGCAACTCTTTATCGCCGTCTTTTATCCCCGTAAGTTTAAAGGGAGAAGCCGTATGAATCACGATGGAACACCCGCCGGCAGCTTCATCAAAAGATCCTTCTTTTAAAAGATCCGCTTCGAAAATCCCGAGTTTTCCGGGGTATAATTCTGACAAAGATGACAGATGGCGGTATCTGGATTCGTTCCGGATATTCCTGACCGTTGTATTGACCGGGTAACCATCTTCCAGTAAAAACTTTACAATCCAGGAAGCAAGGTATCCGCTTCCTCCGGTAACCAATATCCTTTCTTTACTATTGGGCTGATCCATAAGAAAATTTTGGTGAAGGTAACAATTAATAGCCGGAGATGGTGCTGACCTGCAATTCCTGCAGCATGGAAATCTTTCGGTCAGATGATCAACATTAACCAATAGGATAGACCATCCATTTAGTTTTTTGTAATTTAGCCAGCAAATAGGAGCATAATGACTATGATTTCCGATACAACCGGTTTATATACCGATTATTATGAACTGACCATGTCCTACGGCTATTTCAGAAAAGGACGTAAGGATGAAACAGCCGTTTTTGATTATTTTTTCAGGACCAATCCCTTCGACAACGGGTTCACTGTTTTTGCCGGATTACGTGATCTGATAGAGATGTTGGGCCATTTCAGATTTTCAGATTCCGATCTTTTCTATCTGAAAGAACAGGGATTTCCGGACGATTTTCTGGATTATCTGGCCCGGTTTTCCTTTCGGGGTAAGATTTACAGTGTGGAAGAAGGGGAGGTCGTATTCCCTCACGAGCCCCTGTTGAAAGTAAAGGGAACCCTGATCGAGGCCCAGCTGATTGAGTCGATGCTGCTGAATATACTCAACTTTGAATCGCTGGTGGCAACCAAGGCATACAGGATCAGGCAATCAGCAGGGCAACGCGGTTTTTCGGAATCTGGACTGAGAAGGGCACAGGGATTGGGAGCGCTTATGGCCAGCCGTGCCTCCTGCATCGGCGGAGCCGATTCCACCTCCAATGTGCTGGCTGCCCGAAAGTACGGGATCCCTCCTTCCGGGACTCAGGCCCATTCCTGGATCCAGAGTTTCGGCAGTGAACTGGAGGCTTTCCGTACCTATGCCGAAATCCACGGGAACAACACCATTCTGCTGGTTGACACCTATGACACCCTCCGCTCAGGTATTCCCAATGCCATTCTCACCGCCAGAGAAATGGAAGAAAGGGGAACAAGACTGAAAGGCATTCGCCTCGACAGCGGCGACTTGGCCTATCTCAGCAAAAAAGCCAGAAAAATGCTGGACGATGCCGGATTAAACTATGTGATGATCGTAGCTTCCAATCAGCTGAATGAACATGTGATCCAGAGTTTGCTGGCAGAGCAGTATGCCCCTATCGATGCTTTCGGTGTGGGCACCGAAATGGTTTCCGGCAAACCAGATGCAGCCCTCGATGGCGTTTACAAACTTTCAGCAGTGGGTGACACACCCCGGATGAAAATCTCGGAAAACATCGAAAAACTGACCCTGCCGGGAAATAAAAAACTGATCAGGTTTTTTGATGCCGACGGCTATTTCTACCGTGATGGGATCTTTCTGGAAGAAGAGGACCTCAGCCTTGAAAAAGTTATCCACCACCCTATCCACCCAGAAAAAAGCACCACGGTTTCCGGGTTGAAATACGAAAATCTTCTCCAGCCTGTTATGCAGGATGGGAATGTACTGATAGCCGAAAAAACACCGGCTCGGATCCATGAATACCTGAAAGAGCGTATCCGCCTGCTTCCCGTTGAACACCAGCGGTTCGTCAGGCCGCATCTCTATAAGGTCGGAATATCGACTGAAATGCTGCAGATGAGAAGTGGATTGATGCAAAATGGATTTTCCCGGAAATGACAGAAATTACCAAACCTACCTTTGTGGTAAACAAAGAGATCTGCCTGGCCAATATCGAAAAAATGGCCCGGAAAGCAGAAACCTGCGGCATGCGGTTCCGGCCCCATTTCAAAACACACCAGTCGGCAGAGATCGGTGAATGGTTCCGCAATTACGGGGTAAATGCCATCACGGTCTCTTCAGTATCCATGGCAAGCTATTTTGCAGGCTACGGATGGGAAGATATCACGATCGCATTCCCTGTCAACATTCTTGAGATCGGGGCCATCAACGATCTGGCAGGGAAAATTGAACTCAACCTGCTGGTCGAAAATGAGGGGACCATGACCTTCCTGGCCAAAAAACTGACAGCCCGGGCTGGTATCTATATAGAAACCGATACCGGCTATCACAGGTCGGGAATTGAAACGGTCAAACCGGAGAAGATGGATAAATTGATAGAAATTATGAAAAACAACCGGCAGATGTCTTTCAAAGGATTTCTTTCCCATACGGGACAGACCTATTCAGCCCGTTCCCGTCAGGAGATTGTCAACCGCCATAGCGATGCCCTCATGAAAATGAGATCTCTGAAACAACATTACCAGTCAGTTTGGCCTGAAATTGAGATATCGCTGGGCGATACTCCCGCCTGTTCGGTATGCGACAACTGGGAAGGAGTGGATGAGATGCGGCCCGGAAATTTTGTATTCTACGACCTGATGCAGTTTGAACTGGATGTTTGCCGGGCGGAGGATATCGCCGCAACCCTTTATTGCCCGGTGGTTTCTAAATCCATCATGCGCAATGAGGTGGTAGTCTATGGCGGGGCTGTCCATCTCTCGAAAGAGTATATCATAGGCGCGAACGGCAAAAAATGTTACGGTGCGGCGATTACCCTGAATCCGGATACACAACACAAAGAGATCAGTCGGAATTTCCGGGTGGCCGGTTTGTCGCAGGAACACGGAGTGCTTAGAGGGGACTACGATGACATTAAAAACCTGCATCCGGGCGACCTTTTGGAGATCATCCCAGTACACTCCTGTCTGACCGCTGATCTGGCAGGTTATTATCTCACCACCCGGGGGGAAGTGATTGAAAAGATGAGCAAGCGAGATTTTTAAAATAACCGTCTTATGTCAAAAAAAAGTAACATCGATGACCCGGAACATTACAAATGGGGCATTTTCTACTTTAATCCTGATGATTTGAGGGCTGTTGTACCCAAAAGAAACCGGTGGATGGGCTGGACCCTGAACTTTGCCCAGCCGCTTGCGTGGGTGATTATTCTGGCTATCGTGGCTTTTGCGGTGGTAATGAGTCACTTTGGGAGATAAATACACTTTAACAAGAAGGACACAGAGAAAAAATTTAACTATAAATTTTCTTTGTGTCCTTCTATGTTGAAAAATTATTCCTTAACCGGGATATTTTTCAGGGTTTCCAGAAGGTAATCCCAGAATTTCTGCACGGTAGGCACATTTACCCTTTCATCGGGAGAATGCGGATGACGAATGGTAGGGCCTAAGGAGATCATATCCCAATGCGGATATTTCCCGCCCAGGATCGCGCATTCCAATCCGGCATGGATGGCTTTGATCTCTGGCACTTTGCTGAATTTCTGGCTGTAAACTTCCTGCATGGTCTTCAATATCGGTGAATCCAGATTGGGTTTCCAGCCCGGATAGCTTCCCGAGAATTTTACACTGGCCCCTGCCAGCGTAAAAACCGAATAGAGCCGCGTTCCCAGTTCAGCCTTAGCTGAATCGACCGAACTGCGCATCAGGCACGCAACCCGGACGGTTTTTTTGTTTTCATCCGATTTTACAATGGCCAGGTTGGTAGAGGTCTCAACGAGACCGGGCATACTGTCGCTCATGCGGATAACTCCGTTCGGGCAGGCAATAATCGCTTTGGTCAGCTTATTCTGCACCTTTTTATTGATGACAAATTCCGGCTTTTCGACCGGCTCCAGGGAAACGGTCAGTTCTGGTTCAGTCACGGCCAGTTCATTCTTGATGGTGCCGGCCACTTCATCCACAAGGTTCAGGAATTCCTGGATTTGGGTATTTTTTACTGCTAGGACGCCAAATGCTTCCCTGGGTATGGCATTTCTCAGGTTCCCTCCGGAAATGGATGAAAGCCGGACACCCAGTTTACAGGCTGCCTCTCCCAGAATTCTGAAGAACACCTTATTGGCATTTCCTCTTCCCAAAGAGATATCGATGCCCGAGTGACCTCCTTTGAGGCCGGTAACTCCCAGTTTGACTCCGGTATATCCCCGGGGGGTCTTTTTCTCCTTATAGCTGAATTTGATATTGACATCTTCACCGCCAGCACATCCCACATAAAGCTCCCCTTCATCTTCCGAATCGAGATTGATCAGGATCTCCCCCTGCAAAATGCCTGCTTCCAAACCGTTGGCCCCATCCATCCCTGTCTCTTCCGTAGCAGTGAAAAGCCCTTCGATAGGACCGTGTACAAGGGTATCAGAGGCCAGGATGGCCAGAACAGAGGAAATCCCGATCCCGTTGTCGGCACCCAGGGTCGTTCCGTTGGCTTTGACCCAATCTCCATCCACGATGGTTTCAATGGGATCACTCTCGAAATCGTGCACTTTGTCGCTGTTCTTCTGGGGAACCATATCGAGATGTCCTTGCAGAATCACCCCTTTGCGGTTCTCCATTCCTGGGGTGGCCGGTTTGCGGATCACCAGGTTTCCGGCCTCATCACGCAGCGTTTCCAATCCTAGATTCTTTCCGAACTGTTCCACATAATCCCTGATCTTTTCTTCATGTTCCGAAGGACGCGGGATCTGTGTGATTTCATGAAAAATGTTCCATACCTCTTTGGGTTCGAGGTCTGTAATCTTTTTGCTCATACTATTTTACTTTAAAGGTAAATCCATTTATCAGCCGAAATCCTGATCCCTTCAGTAATTTTTCAGGCTATCATTGACTGCCTTGCCGGCATTTTGCCAATGGTCTTCCCGTGTGGGATCACAAAATCATGCTTCTTCAAACAAAGAAACAGAAAAAACACTTTAATGTTCAACCCGATTATTTCTGGATATTGGGTAATTCCAAACCATATCCCTTGATCCGGTCCTCCCGTTTCAGCAGGAGTGCAAAAACAATGGCCAAAATCCCCAAAGACATGAAAATGGTCATTGGCAAGGTATAATTGTACGTATTGACCACCAGTCCGTCCCTTTCAACCTGTCCCGTAATGCAAAAGGCATCGAGCACCCAGCCGATCAGGGCAGGAACTCCCATCAATCCCCAGTTCTGGACCCAGAAGATCAGGGCGTAAGCC
>CAYWTT010000096.1:0-10059 GCA_964461245.1 uncultured Prolixibacteraceae bacterium
ACTGGATTCACCATAATCAGGTGGCGTGGTACAAAAGACAGAGCTGCTCCTACACCAAAGCCAACGGAAATACGCCGTTACCTGCGCTGGCCTTTTTTCATATTCCGTTGCCCGAGTATTATGAGGCTTACAACAATCCCAAGTATAAACCCATCGGCCGCCGTATCGAATCCGAAGGTACTTCGTCAATCAATTCAGGCCTTTTCTCGGCTTTCTTCGAACAGGGAGATGTCATGGGCGTATTTGTGGGGCACGATCACGACAACGACTATGTGGGCTATCTTTACGGTATTGCCCTTGGATATGGCCGCCATACTGGTGCGAACTATCCTTACCGCGAAATGTGCCGGGGAGCACGGATCTTCCGGATGTATGAAGGGAAACATAATTTCGACACGTGGGTGCGGCTCGAGAACTACCGGGTGATCGACTGGAAAACCGTTCACTTTCCTTCTTCCTTCCTGCATCAGGGGAACTGAGAAACATGGATAAACAATAAAACAGCAATGAAAAGAGAAATTATTAACAGAAGAAATTTCATCAGAAATTCAGTCCTGACAGCTGGATTCATTATTTTAGCCTATACTGGCACACCTGCCGGTATGTTACCTGTAACAGCCGATAAGGATAAAGCTGTAACGGAATTGAAATTGTCGTTCAACCTTCAGAGAAAGTTTAAAATAGTCCAGTTCACGGATACCCATTGGAAAGCAGCCGTCAGTGAATCGAAGGAAGCGGCAGAATGTATGAATAATGTATTGGAAGCGGAAAAACCTGACCTGGTAATTTTCACGGGCGATCATGTCACGGGCGAACCGGTTGCCGAGGGAATCGACGCAGTTTTGGGGCCGGTATTGTCGCGCAAAATTCCTTTTGCCGTGGTTCTGGGAAATCACGATGACGAATTATCTATGACCCGCCGGGAAATCTTTGATTATATCAAAAAGTTACCCGGGAACCTGACCGGCACAGTCGACGGCATTACCGGAGTAACCAATTTTACCATTCCGCTTTATCAGTCAAGCAGTGATAGGATAATGACCGTACTTTACGGCTTCGACAGCAACAGGAGTACGGTTGAAGCAGATCAGGTGGCATGGTATACGCAGAAAAGTAAAGAATATATGCAGAAGAACAAGGGGATTCCTGTTCCGTCGCTGGCTTTTTTTCATATTCCGTTGCCCGAATTTAAAGATGCCATTGTCGACCTGGATGCCCGTTTTTATGGGATCCGGAAAGAACAGGTGGCTTGTTCGGAACGAAACACCGGGCTATTTAATGCTTTTAAGGAGAACGGGGATGTTATGGCTGTAATTGTAGGCCATGATCATCTGAATGACTTTGTGGTTTGCTGGAAAGAAATTATGCTTTGCTATGGTCGGGTCACCGGAAGTAAAAAAACCTCGCATTATAATTTGCCGGATGGCAGTAACGGAGCAAGGGTCATTGAATTAACAGAAGGTGAACGAGCCTTTGAAAGCTGGATTCGTTTGCGGACTGGTGAAAAAATCAAGGCATTTCAATATCCGTTTGATTTCATTGATAAATGATTTTGATTGTAAGCTCTATCGTCCGACTGAATAATGATAAAATTGGGAGTTTCTAAGGATTATTCCCTATTAATTAAATTTGAATTGCCATATTTATACTTTCGAACAAAGGATAAAGTAAAGTGTTTACCGGACAGCCGGTGTTATTTCACATGTTTTCATGACATCCTGAAAATTTAATTGTATGAGAAATTTAGATTCTAAATGTAATTGCCTGGGTTTTCTGAAGTCCAGCATAGGCACAGCCTTATTTGTTGGTTTTATAATATTTGCCGCGACAGCAGGCAATATGCGGACCGATAATACTCCCGAATATAAAATGAAGTGTGGAGGCATGGAACGCACTTACAAGTTGTACATACCGGACAACCTGCCTGATGGTGCACCGTTAGTCATCGTACTGCATGGTTATGGTGGGCCTAATCCCGGAACATTAAATAAAACGGCCGATCGCCACCATTTTGCTGCTTGTTATCCGCAAGGTGAAAAGGACAGCAGAGGCAAGATTTGCTGGAATGTTGGTTATCCGTTCCAGCAAGATCTGACCAGAGACGACGTGGAGTTCCTTACAAAGTTGGTTCGTCACCTGCAGGATAAGCATGGATTCAGCCGTCATAATGTATTTTGCACCGGTATGTCTAACGGTGGAGAGATGTGCTACCAGCTGGCGGCACAGCGCCCCGGCTTGTTCGCTGCCATCGCCCCGATTGCCGGACTGATGCTCAACTGGCTATACAAAGCCGACAAATCAACCCAACCTGTATCTCTCTTCGAAATTCACGGAACAGAAGACAGGACGTCGGAATGGTTGGGCGATCCGGAAAACAAAGGCGGTTGGGGTGAATACCTTCCCGTACCGCTTGCCGTACATTTCTGTGCCGCGAAGAACCGCTGCACCGTCATGCGTACTGATACAGTGACAGGGAAAGCCCCTAACTTCCGGAAAATCATCCAGCACCGCTTTACGGGCGGAACCGGTGGCAGCGAAGTGTGGTTGTATCAGATTGTAGGCGGCAGCCATTCATGGGGTTGGGATGATATTGACACCGGCGAAGAGATATGGAAGTTCTTCAGTAAATTTTTAAAATAAGGAATGGTGGGTAAGCTTACTTTTTCAATTTTTTTTATAATGTTCTTCCTTTTTGGGTTTGCCTCAGGAGAACGGAACTTTTTACAGAAGGAAGCAGATAGAATTAATCTTGCACATTCGCTGATCATAAATTTTTCAGATTTGCAATTTCCCGGTTACAAGAATCGTGATTTCTGGGATAATTTACCTTTTGAAATAAGAAACAAATACATTAAAGACGCAGAAGAAGCGTTAAAATACAACTGGCCGGCAGTCAAGGCCACCGATTACCTGGAACTGGTTCGTTCAGGTGATCGTCGCGATAAAGTTTTCGGGACCCCGCGTTCTGTATTGGTTTCTCTGATAATGGGCGAATTAACCGAAGGCAAAGGCCGTTTCACAGATCAGATTGTGAACGGAGTATGGTTTTATTGCGAACAAACCTGGTGGGGCTGGTCGGCCCATCTTTATTTGCAAAAAATTTATCAGGGATTACCTGATGTGAATGATCTGACAATTGATCTCGGGGTAAGCGAAGTGGCCAATATTCTTTCTTGGGCATGGTTTCTGTTTAAAGACGAATTTGACAGGATTCATCCGCTAATTGCCCAAAGGCTCAAAACTGAGGTCGTGAAGAAGGCAATTGTCCCTTATTACCAGCGTAACGATTTCTGGTGGCAGGGATTTGATGGGAACCGACCGGTAAATAACTGGAATCCATGGATTAACTTCAATATGCTAACAGCAATATTAATACTGGAAGACAATCAGGAGAAAAAAACAGCAGGGGTGGAAAAAGTAGTAGCATCACTCGACCATTTTTTGAACACCTATCCCGATGATGGTGGCTGTGATGAAGGTCCTTCGTATTGGGGAAGAGCAGGGGCCTCGCTTTTTCAGTCACTGTACCTGCTGAATAAAGCTACCCGTGGGCAGTTCAATCTGTTTAATAATCAACTTATTAAAAACATAGGAAGCTATATTTATAAGGTTTACATTGAATATCCCTATTTCGTCAATTTTGCTGATGCCGATGCCACAGCAGGAAGCCGTGCCGATATCATTTTTGAATTTGGAAAATCAACCGGCAATCTGACCATGCAAAAGTTTGGAGCTTTTTTGGCTAAGAAACAAAATTGGGGAAAACAGGCACCTGTGGGAAAGGTTGATGAGCAAATTTTTCATTTAGAAAGGATGAAGGAAGTTGAAGATTTTCAAGCTGAAGATATTTTGATCGGTGATTTCTGGTTACCTGATATTGAAGTGGCAGGTGCCCGTGATCAAGCAGGTTCAAATGATGGTTTTTTCTTTGCAGCAAAAGGGGGTCATAATGCAGAAAGTCATAACCATAATGATATCGGCTCCTGTGTTGTATATTACAAGGGCACTCCCTGCATCATTGACATTGGCCGCGAAACCTATACAGCCAAAACCTTTAGCAGTCAGAGATATGATATATGGACCATGCAATCACAGTTTCACAACCTGCCAAAGATAAACGGAATGGATCAACAGAACGGACGTGAGTTTAAAGCAGCTCAAACCTCTTTCAGGTCCGACAAAAGACAAGTTATTTTCTCTACGGATATTTCCATGGCATATCCTGAAAATGCCGCAATAAGAAAATGGGAAAGAAGTTACTGCTTGCAACGGGGAAAGAGGTTTCTTATCACAGATTCATATGAGTTAAAAGAAATATCAGATACAACCTCAGTTAACGTTATTCTTTACTGTAAGGTTAACATAGTAAAACCTGGGATTATTCGCTTAACAGGGTACAATAATGAATATAACCTGGGGATGAAGTATAATCCCGAAATTCTTACTCCTATTGTTGAATTTTATAACGTTACCGACGAAGGATTAAAACGTTTTTGGCCTAATGGAGTTACCCGGATAGTTTTTACGATGAATTTATCATCGAAAAAAGGCGAGAGCACAATCAGTATAAGTCCTTTATGAGAGAAATAACTGTTTTGACTTTGCCGGGAATGCTGGATGGGAACTCAATTGCTCAACCAAATAAAGTAATTTCGTTTTTTTTGTCGTTACAGATATAATACATTTGATTCGATTGCCTGGCATTTCTGCCGTCCGGAAGAGGATACCGGTATAATACAGGATTTCCGCAGAGATAGTTGTGATAAACCGGGAGCGGCAATCATTGCATAGAAACGAATGTAAAGCATATCTCTTTGAAATCAGTTCAACTTTATTGGGAAATCGGATAATATTGGGAAAATAACATGGATCATGATGACAAAACAAAATGAAAGCTAGGTTATGAGACATTTATTAATTGTAATATTTCTTCTTTTTGAGATTTTATGTCCGGCGTTTGGAACCAACCCTCAGCGGAAATCGTGCGGGAAATTGGTATTGAGCATCGACTGTGCCAAAGAGTACTCTTCCGATACCTATTTTTCTTATGGCAATGTTCAAGTGGTTACATCTGTTGCGGGGACTTACCGTGAAGCGGAAGCTAAGCCTCTGTCAAGGTTCGGATACCGTTTTGGAGTAAAAAATGTGGGTAAACCTTATCTGGCAGTAGTGAGATATCCCGACGATAAACGGCGATTTATGTGTATGATGGATGGAACTAGCTACGACCTGACTATCGGCATTTATACTGGGGTAAAGGAACCTCTTACCTATAAAATGCAGGAGATCAGGAAAGTGTTCTGGCCTCGGTGGAACGACTGCAGCATTGTTTTTATGACTTGGGGAACCGGAGAACCGGCGGCTGTGGCCGACATTCAGATTTGTGAACTGGATGATCTTCCTCCTTTACAAATCAGCGAAAGCAAAGGGAATCTCCCGATACGGGAACTGGGTTTGCAATTTGAAGATCCATGCGGGACTACCTTCAGCCTGGGAGCCTATACCGAACAGGAATGGCTTGACCGTACAGTCAGCTACATGCATTATACAGGACAGAATTTGCTGACTTATCCCATTGTCTGGTATCATGATCCTTTGTATCCTTCCCGATGTGAGCCTTCGGGTTTGTTCGGAGGCGTGGCAGCGCCCGACCGGACGATCTATGCGCGTTGGACCTCACATCCGGTGGATTGGGTGGACCTCCTTTTAAAAAGATTTGAAAAGGAAGGTCTTGAATTCCAGGGGGCGTTGACCCTCCTGCGGCTGGGCAGCCTGATGAAAAACATGAAAATTGACCTCGATTCAATCAAATCCGGAAAAGAAACATACAATAACATGCTTGCAAACGACCAGGTTCAGTCATCGACAGCCGACTGGACCATGGAGTACAATGTGGCTAATTTTGAAAAGCAAACAAACGGCACTTTAACAGAGTGGGCGTATGGAGAGCGGAAGGGCCCCTTCGGAAAAGGCCCTATGTTCAATCCGCTCCACCCGGTTGTGCAGAAAGCTATTTTAAACCTGGCCGGTGAAATTGCAACCCGCTATGGAAAATCCCCTGCATTCAGGGGAATATCCCTCAACATGTGGCATGCCACCATTCTTTGGTACTTTTCCCTTAAATCGGGATATGACGATTATACCATCCGCCTTTTTGAAAAAGGAACCGGTATTCAGATTCCTGTGGGAGATAAAGACCCTGAACGTTTTTCGAAACGTTACCGGTTTCTGACCGAAAATCATTCCGAAAAGTGGATTGACTGGCGTTGCAGGAAAATCAAAGAGCTGTTTTGCCAGATCCGCGACACCATTACCTCTGTCCGACCCGACCTGCGGTTAACCGTTACGATGTGGACCGAAACTACCATCCACGGATGGTTTGGCACTCCGGATAAGCCCTCCCAACAAATTTTTGCACGGAAATCGTTGTACGAGCTTTACCGGGAAGGAGGCTTTGATGTAAGCCTTTATAAAAACGAACCCGGAATAGATATTGATTATTCCATGGTTCCTTCACGCGACCGGGATGCCTGGGGAACCGATGGGGCAGTTACCCCGCTGGAAAAAACCTGCTCATTCCGTGACCACGATTTTCTTGATATTAGGACTTTCAATGAAGTAGGCAAACAGGAATTCCCCGGTGCCTTCATTTTTGACTGCTGGGTTGAAGCCTGGGGAAAATATTCACATGCCCCCTGTGCTCCGGCTGACCTGCAGGCAAAAGAAATGAATGTAATCTGGGGTAAGCCGGCCGAAGGTATCCGCCGTGACATTTCCAAATATCCAGAAGACAATTTCTGGTGGAACTCTCAGTCGCGGATAACTCCTCATTTTCAGGGGGGTATTTATTACCTTGAATATTTCGCCCATGCCCTGGCTGAATTGGACGCCTGCCGCATTACCCGGGGTGGATTGTTTACCGATACCGGCCATTCCGGGATGATACAGGAATTTGCCAAAGCTTACCGGGTTCTTCCGGCCCGAAAATTTGAAACCATTGGCACAACAACCGATCCCGTTGCTGTCAGGTCGCTTTTATTGAACGGCAACCGCTATTTTTATCTGGTCAACCGCGAATATTACCCGGTAAAGGTTACGGTTAAGTTTAAACAGGATAAGAACCGGTTTTCCGACCTTGTTTCAAGACAAAAGATAACTGCTCCCGGTTATTATTCATTTGAACTTGGCCCCTATGCACTGAGGTCATTTATTTCAGCGCCGGAAACTGAAATTTTGAGTTTTGTAGCACTCCCGCCGGTTGAGATTAAAAACGGCTTGTTTCAGGAATGTGACAAGGTAAAAACTGAAATCGTGAGATTAAAAGGTTCAGGAAAGGAGTTGCCTGAAAACTACGAGAAAGCAGTTTACGAAATGGAACAGGCATTAGTAGAAGTGCGTTATGCCTGTGCCCGGAAGGTTTTAAACAGCTATCCGGTGTTAAAAATTAAAAATATGGCTGAAAAGGACTGATGATTTTCAGGGCATTAAACTTAAATTGGCCTGTCTCTCATGTATCATTGAACGGATTGATTAAATATTATGTTATTAATTTTCTTATAACGAAGTTGTCGATTATTATCCGTTGACCGGGGCTGATGCTTTTTTGCGAAATGATAGCTGGCTGGCTTACCAGTTTAATTGCCCCTGTGCGGGCGATGGAATTATTATGGCTTTCCGGAGGGAGATGTGTTCAACCGATTCACTTCAGGTAAAACTTAAAGGATTGGAACATAATGCCACGTATGAAATTCTTGACAACAATACCGGCAAGGTGCTGATAAAAAGCGGGGAGGAATTGTCCTGCGGTTTTACAATTTTTCTTGGTGAAAAAAGAAATCGTTGCAGTTAACTTAAAAAAGGCAAAAAATTAACTACTTTTCAATCGTTTAATCGGGTATGTCTTTATGTGATACAATATAAAATAACGATCATGATTGTTTTCAGACATTTGTTATCCTCATTCACATTTTTGTTTTTTCTTCTGTTTTTTGTTTTGGAGAATAATGCCCAGGTTTCAGTTTTAAAAATTTATGTTGCCCCTTCCGGCAACGATAATGCATCGGGAACCCGGGAACAGCCGCTGGCCACATTGTCCGGGGCCCTGCAGAAAATGGCAGAAATCAGGTCAGCAAAGGGTGAAAGAGATAGAGTGGAAGTGGTGGTTGCTGAAGGTAAATATTTTATAACAGAACCAATAATTTTTTATCCCGAAGTTTCCGGGACTCCCGATGCCCCGGTCGTTATCAAAGCCGGCGAAGGAGCTACTCCTGTTTTTTTCGGGGGAAAAGTCATTGAAGGGTTCGAAGAGGTAACGGATAACCTCTGGCGGGCAAAAGTTCCTGAAGTTGTCAGATATGGCTGGAGTTTTGAACAACTATACGTAAACGGCCGGCGGGCCATTCGGGCCAAATCGCCCAACAGCGGTTTTTATTTGCTGAAAGGCGTTTCCGAGAATGTACTGGTCAACGGCGATAAAAGCGCACCCGAACTGGCGGTTCAAAAACTTGAGTTGTTCCACGACGGTTTGGGGGAATTTGATTCATGTACCGAAGAAGATGTTGAAAACGCAGTGGTCACTTTTTACCACAAATGGGACAATACCCGCAAACGGATTCTCGGTTTCGAAAAAGACTCGTCGGCAGTATATATTGCGGGGAAAGGCCTAAAACCCTGGAACACACTTGATAACAAAACCCGTTATACCCTTGAAAACTACCAGGCTGCGCTGGATACCTGCGGCGAATGGTACCTCGATAAGTCGGGCTACCTTTATTATATGCCGCTACCGGGCGAAACCATCGAAAACACCGAAATTGTGGCACCTGTGATTCGTCAGTTTCTGGTAATTCAGGGCGATGAAAAAAACGGAAAGATGGTTGAAAATATCCGGTTTGAAGGGCTTTCATTCCAGGTTGCCGGGTACCGGATGCCAGCATCGGGAAATGAACCGGCCCAGGCTGCCGCTCCGGTTGATGCGGTTGTTGTGGCCGATTTTGCAAAAAATATTCAGTTTGCCAATTGTGAAATTGCCCATACCGGGACATACGCCCTTTGGTTCAGAAGAGCATGCTCCGGTTGCCATGTTGAACACTGTTATTTACACGATTTGGGCGCCGGAGGGATAAAGATCGGGGAAACAGAGCAGCCTGAAAATCCGCAACACCTGACCCACAATATTGTTGTTGACAACAATATCATCCGCTCGGGCGGATATGTGTTCCCGTGTGCTGTTGGCGTTATTCTGTTTCACTCCAGCGATAATGAGATTACTCATAACGAAATCGCCGATTTCCGTTATTCCGGCGTGTCGGTCGGGTGGGTCTGGGGATACACGCACAGCCCTTCGAAAAGGAATAAGATTGAATTTAACCACATCCACCATCTTGGCTGGGGCGAGTTGTGCGATATGGGCGGCGTATACTGTCTGGGCGAATCGGAAGGGACAACCGTCAGCAACAATGTCGTTCATCATGTTTATTCATACGATTACGGCGGCTGGGGACTTTATACCGACGAAGGGTCCACTGGGATTGTGATGGAAAATAACCTGGTATACCAATGCAAAAGTTCTGGATTTCATCAGCATTACGGAAAGGAAAATTTTATCCGCAACAACATTTTTGCTGATAATTTGAAGGCCCAACTTCAGGCAACACGGATTGAAGATCACCTGTCGTTTACTTTTACAAACAACATCGTCTGGTTCTCATCAGGCGATTTGCTAAGCAGCAACTGGGATAAAATCAACATTCATTCCGATAAAAACTGTTACTGGGATACCCGCACTAACGAGGTCAGGTTTAAAAAAATGTCGGTTGATGATTGGCAGAAATCGGGCAAAGATGTCCATTCCATCATTGCCGATCCAAAATTTGTCAATCCGGCAGGCAACGATTTCAGGATAAAAAACAAAACAGTGCTGCGCAAAACCGGGTTTAAGGAGTTTGATCATTCGAAGGCTGGTGTATATGGAACAGAGGACTGGAAGAAACTGGCTGAGTTTGATCCGGCAATGGCCCGTAAATTCGACGAAGCAATCGTCAGAAATGAAAACCGGAG
>CAYWTT010000097.1:0-4731 GCA_964461245.1 uncultured Prolixibacteraceae bacterium
CCGATGGCCATTCCTCAACCTGCTTTCTTATATCTTTTTGATCGTCCACGAGAGAAAAACAGAGGCTTGCATGCCTGCAACCGGACTGGTTTTTCAATCTCAACACAACTATTTTGCCTTCTGAAAGGTTGGTGGCTGGCAACTTGGGTGATTTAATGCTCTTCGCTTTATCAAAGGGCAATTTTACTGCGCCACCCTTCCATTCCATATCTTCATCCTGTATCGTTCGCCACCCCTGGGCATTGGTATAAAAATCCCAATGGGTAAGTGGTGTGACCATGTCTTTGGCATACGGGGCAAATGAAAAATAATCCAAACAAGGCTTCCATTCACCATGGCCTTTGAAAACGAAACACAAGTTCATGGCGCCTGCCGGATTTTGGAGTTTGCAGGTGATCAACTGGGGTTTCTTCTTAGTATCGGGGACAGGACATGAGCCTATTATCTTCCCCTGAACATCATTTTCCCTGACTTCGATTTCCCATCCTCCTGTGGAAGAAATAACGTTAAATGTGATGGTTTCGTTCTCGGTTAGCCCATAAATGTTTGGGAAGGTTATATTGCCATTCTCTTCGGAAGGGACGATATAGAAATGGTTTTCATAGTCGTTCACCTTTTTCACGCCTGATGCCCGGAAATAGTTTTCGGCCTGGAGCACCGGCCTGCGGGAATCGTATTCGCCCACCCCGTAGCCGCTGTTCCAGTCCACATAAGGGGTGCCATCGCCAAGGAAATGCAGGTAGAACATGGAGGACGCCCTCATAAATGGCCAGAGGCACCCGGGGCACCATGGCAGGTCGGATGTGGCAAGGTACCATTGGTTGTGCCATTGAAAAACAGAACTATGGCCCCCAAAGAATTTGCCGCCTACCTTATACGGACCATATATGTTGTCGGAAACCGCATAATTGTTGGCCCAAACCAAATAGTACGTCCCTACCCGTTTGAACAGGAACTGCTTGTCCTGAAGCCGGTATATCCCTTGTATTTCAATTTTTTTAGGGGTTTCTGCCAGGGTGACCATGTCGTCGGACAAGCGGCAGATATGGTAATTGGTATTGTTCCATGTTTCCCCAAAGAGCAGGTAAGGTGTTTTGGCTTCATCATCATCGATAAAAACAGTGGGGTCAAACTGGTGGCAATTGGTTAAGCCCAGCGGGATCAGAGGTTTCCCCAGTACATCTTTATATGGCCCACCGGGGTTTTCGGCAACAAAAACAGCGATCTCGTTGATATAATCCGATACATACCAATAGTATTTGCCATTTCTTTCTGCGGCATCGGTTGCAAAGCATTTGTCCGATTCGCCAATGTACGTGTCTTTGGGGTCAAGGGTGAATTCATGTTCCCAGTTTATCAGGTCAGAAGAACTCCAGATCCACCAGTCTTTCATGATAAAATCATCCGTATTGTAAGTAAAGTCATGCCCCGCGAATAAATAAGCCTTATCGCTGAAAATATGGATATGCGGGTCGGGGGCTCCTTTATACGGGAGAATCTGTTTGGCAATTTGCGGGCTTGATTTTGTGGCAAACAATACTGAAATAAGCAATATAAAAGCTATTCTTTTTAACATGATATTTAATTTAGATTTATTGTAGCACCGTGGTATTTCCATTCGATTTTAAATAGTCAGAAAGATTATCGTAGCCCAACACAACATCGTCAAAATTCCCAGTTTTATCATATACAAATAGATTTACAACCCGTCCTCCGTAGTTGGTTATGTAGGCTTTTTACCCATTCTTATTTTCAATGGTGAATAGTTCCATCTTTGGTTTTTAAAATATTTTTTTTGGTTTATTTTCTCTAATTATTGAAACAAATCCACCGTTCTTTGCCAGGTTAATTTTTAGGGTTTCACCGTTTTTAATTATTTCTTTTCGCCTTTGAAGTTCTTTCGGTTTAATGTCCGACTCCGGAGAATCAGCCCAAATTTCCATCTCATAATTGCTTCCTGCTGCTAAAAAGTCAAGTTTAATCTCAACTTCTTTCCTGATGCTGTTATTCATTACCCCCAAATACCAGGTGTCCCCTTTTTGTTTTGCCAATGCAATATATTCTCCCGGATAACCTCCTAAATATTTAATATTGTCCCAGGTTGTTGGCACAATTTTCAGAAAATCAGCTCCCGGTTGATTGATTATATTGTCAGGGTGGTCACATACAATGGTCAGAGGGCTTTCGTAAATGACAAATTTCGATAGCTCTGCAGCACGTGTATTACTCACAACCGTTGGGCGTTGATTTTTGAATTCTTCTTTTGTGACATTCAGGAACCCTCCGGGAGTATAATCCATTTGTCCGGCAAGCATACGCGTAAAAGCAAGTTTTACATTGTGCTCAGGGCTCATTTTGTTGGAGAAATTATAATATTCATTTCCCATTACCCCCTCCCTCGTAATCATATTGGGATATGTGCGGATAATCCCATCTGGTTTATAGGCGCCATGAAAAACAACCAGTAACTGGTTCTCTGCTGCACATTTTATTATATCATGGTACCAGTTGACCATCTCCTGGTCGTCCCTGTCCATAAAATCAATCTTCACCCCGGCTATACCCCATTTTTTGTATAAAGGAAAAACTTCTTTATAGGTGGAATTCCGGTTTACATCACTCGAGTACAGCCAAACCAGTATCCTGACATTTTTTGACTTTGCATACCGGATTATTTCAGGCATGTCAATCTGCGGATCCGACTTGGTAATATCGGCTTCCGGACAATTAAATTTTCCATACCATTTCCAATCGACCAACATATATTCCCAGTTCATTTCAGACGCAAGGTCAATATATCTCTTAATAACAGGCATTTCCATTTTTACATCGCCGCTCCACCAGTTATCCCATGAGCTTTTCCCGGGTTTTATCCAGGAAGGGTCTTTAATTGCGCATGGCTCATTCAAATTCTGGATGATTTCTGACTCAATCAGGGTACCGGATGTTTCCCCTATCATCAAAACACGCCATGGGGTATATATATCATCATCAAATCTCACTTTAACGCCATTCTCAGGTTCTCCGGGGATAGGCACCAGCTTGGTCGTAAGATGATTAGCTGATCCGTCGGTACCTATATAAAATCCGCTGTAATTATCAATATTTGCTTCGGTGATGGCAACCCAGCAATTGTTTCCATAATCCATAAGCAAAGGCAAACCAGCTATGGATTTTTCAGTGAGATAACTCAAGTTATGTCCTATGTATTCTGCTTCCTGTGATGATGAATAGCCCCCCTTATACTCGACAATCCACGCTTTTGGGTCAGCAGGAATATTAAAAGTAGTCAGTTCACGGGTAACTCCACGGCTTGAAATTTTTCCTCCCCGATAGAGCTTGTAACGGATTGCTATCCCATCGTTATATGCCCGGACAAAAAGATCCATCCGCCTTTCCAGGCCAGACCTTTCCTTTAATTCCAATTTGAGTTCATTATAATGACTCAATATTTTTGCATGTTTTGATTTAACAACCGGGACCCAGGATTCTTTTGTAGTGTTCGTATCCTGCTTTAGCACGATAAAATCACCGTCCATTTCCTCTTCGTCTTTCAATTCAAATCCTAATTTTGAAGTATCCACAATGATGCGACCATCAAAACGTACGGAATAAGTAAGTTTTTCATTATTCCCGATCGAAACTGATATTTTTTTGTCCGGTGATTTAACTGAAAAGGATTGGCCATGAACCTGTGACACCCCGATAATTATCAATAAAACCAAATTCAAAATTCGTGTTAATTTCATATCTCTTAAAATTTAATGTAGAACTTGTTAAGCAACCTAATACTCTCATGTAACTTGTTATAATAAAATTGTTTAATTCTTTGAATATGTATACATTAACTCACCATTCCTGCCTGCTGGCAGGCAGGCTGGTGCTTTCCCTCTCTTCGCGACGAGAGGGGAAGGGGGTGAGTTTGTTTTAATTTATTCATGTTATTCTTCATAAGACTGAATTTTCAGATATTGATGGACTTTTTTATTCAAAAATTTCTTTTGAGATTTTGTGTCTCCCTTTTTTATGTATGATTCTCATATTTCAATAAAATGATATACTAAAGAGTTTCTTTTTAGATGATTCTTTTTTTATTTACAATAATGATGTAATCATATGATTTTGAATATGAAGTATCTTTGCATAAAGATATATTGAGGTAAAAATAATATCACATACAAAATGACATAATTACCAGATAAAATGACATCCATGGATAAAAGATTCTACAGGTACCTCACTGTCGGGTAAGATGACAAAAAGGGGGGAATCCATTTGACAGGGGCGGGGCATATCTTTGTTGAACCAAACACAGCATACCCGTTGGTTGATGATCCTTCATATCATTATTTTCACTTCCTGGTGGGACGAAAGTTATCAGACTACCAGGTTTTGTACATCACCAAAGGCAAAGATGTTTTTGAATCGGAGATAACCGGTGCCCACAGAATCAGTGCAGGCGATGTGTCCGGCTACAGGGGAAAAACACGTAAATATTTTATCCCATTCTCTGAAAGCGTTTTAAACTCCTTCTCAACCACATCCGGGCCAGTCCGACCAAATCGCTGTGCCTGCGTGGGAGGCCCAGTAATTGGCACCCAAAATAAAGGTACCCGACTCCAAAAATGATCCGGGAGTGTTGCCAGGTTCAGATTTCGTCTGTGAATTCTGGGAATAACCACCAAATACCGCAACCATCCCGATCAGGGCAAGTGTAAAAATTGTTTTTTT
>CAYWTT010000097.1:4831-10050 GCA_964461245.1 uncultured Prolixibacteraceae bacterium
AATGCCCTCGCAAAATTTGCCGGATACCGGGATTGGGATGACTTCCTGTCGAGGCACAAAGATGCAGGGACTGAAAATAATGAATCAATCAAGCATGCTAAAAAGGGGAACAGGACCGTTATTTATATTGCAGCAATTGTGATACTGATAACGACCGGATTCATTTTATACAAAGTTGCAAACATTACCAGCAAATCATTTTTCCCTCGCAAAGCTGATTTCATTTTTGCGGTTCAGGACACTGCCGGCACTGTTCCTCACAGTGTGAAGGTAATCTATGACATTTCACATATAGAATCTGATCAAATAACTGTTGATTTTAACTTTAACCATCCGGTACTTGGTCCTCAGGTTAAAAAATTAGACCGGTCGAATAACCAACTGAATTTCACTTACCAAATTCCCGGGATTTACAGGATTAATCTCTTATTTAGAGGGAAAGTCCTTGCAAGCAAAAAAGTAATTGCTTTAACAAAAGACTGGATTTCATACTTCCTGCCGGAAAGTAATCTGAATCACCTTTGGATGGATAATATAATCGGATCAGAAACCGGTGGAAAGGAAAGTATAAATTTATCGCGGCAATTTTTAAAATCACAGGGGTTCGACACCAACAAAATCTTTGACATTCTGCATCGCATCATGAAGGATTTTGGGATTGACGGTGACAACTTCAGATTCAGGATCAGATACAGGAATTCACCAGAAACCGGCGGAATCACCTGCTATGATACCGGAGTCAGGCTGCACTGTTTAAATTATGTAAATGAATTAGTTTTAACTGAAAGCAACTGCCAGCAATTCTCACGCCTCACTTTTGGGGAAATCAGCCTGAACGGCGAAGGAAGCGATCTTTCCGCGTTAACGTTCAATCCGGATCAAATCAATGAACTTGAGATTGAAAACCGCAATAAGAAAGTTCAAATAAAACTGAACGGCAAAATTGTTTACAATCTGATATACAAAAACAGCAACGGGAATATAATGGGAATTGACTGTGTTTTTAAGGGATGCGGGATTGTTGACTATATTTCCCTTGAAAGCACAGACGGAACGAACCGGTTTTATCAGAATTTCAAAGATGAATAAAATGACAGAGTTTGGATCTAGACTGGCATTGAACATCCATCGACAAACGACCTAAACGATTTAACTGGATATAAAAACCGGTTTTAGCCCCGCACCTGTAAAAGTTCCCAAAAAACATACATCCTGCTTTGATGGCCAGTATGGAAAGCGGGATGCCAACGGTAAGTTCCCAGTCACCCAGTTTCCCTTCAGCCGGCAGGTTATCCTTACAAAGAGAAGGGATACGGACAATTCTTCCAAGTTCCTGTTGCTGCAAACGTACCCTGTTGTGCTGGTCGGGCCCCGTGGCAGAAAGGTAAACTCCCAGACAATTGAATTCAAAATTCCGGTAGTTGCACCCGTGTGCATAAAAAAACTCAACGCAAGAACCTTCGTAAACTGGATCTTGATCCGGAGCCGCATGAACTCGCATATGGTCATTCTGTACGCTGAAGTTTAATTACAGCATTTCATCCGAATATCCGGCATATACCTTAACATCGGGACTATGGGGAAATTCCGGCCAATTAGCCTGTGATACCGGGAAAGCAATCCCTTTGATCTGTAGTACCTGAGAAGGATCCGCTTATATGACGGTGTCCTGCTTCCCAAAGTACGGGAAAACCGGCCCTGCAGCAACAGATGAAGTGTCTGATTTCGACATCATAATCATATATAAAAGAAGGGGACATGCCATTGGCCCATTTTTATCGTTCATCGGGTCGGTAAGATTTCAAAACTTGCTTTAAAACCCGGTCACAGTAAGAGCATCCCCCGCAGTCTCCCGAACAGGGACTGGTTTGTTTTGCCCAGTCTTCAGGAAAAGCGGTATTGTCAATATAATTTGGGAAGAAAGCAGGGGAAAACCCCGGTTCCAGCAGATCAAGCAGGTTCCCATGAAAGCGTCCCGCTGCATAAGCCCCGATTACCATCCGCGGATGGGAATGCTGACGGGTGGCCAGCTTTACCGTATCGACAAGGTCATCATACCGATGAAGGTCTTCCGGGCGTATCCAGGTCGATTTCAGGATTTCAATAAAATTCTCCGGTTTCCTGTACAGGGTCCAGCACACATGGGGATCCCATCCCTTGATGTTCTCCATTTCTATTGCTTCCCTGCTGTGGGCAACCAGGTTGTCGTGGAAAACCTGCCCCGGGCAAAACCGCAGGCACCCGCTGTTGGCTAGGATACACAGCTTCTTGCCATTGTCGTTGCACCAGTTGTGTATCTTCTCCACATATTCCAGGTTTCGCTGAAGGTCCCGCTGAAGATAAAAGCTATCGAACAAGTCTGTAACATACCCCATCGCCTGGATAGTCCCCAGCCTCATATTGACAGAAGCGCGGGTTTCCATGCCCGGAAAGTGTTTTCTTACCGTTCTGGCAATCATCAGGGATGTTGTTGTAATAATATCGGGCAAACAACCTATATTACCTAAATGGTCAATTATTGACACCACCTCGTTTTCCAGGCTGCAACTGACAGCCCTTCCCCCGTAACAGTTGGCATTGAAAAGAAGGTCCAGTTTTACCCCCAGCTTCCGCAGTTCCTGTAATTCTTCTTCAAGGATAGTTTGGCTGGACCAGTCCGTTTTCCCCATCTGCCCTCCCAGTACAGGACGCCCCGAAGGGCTCCCTGACCAGGCAAAATATACTTCTCCTATCGAAGGAAGGTAATCCTTCACGATTGAAGAAAAAGGTGATCCATCCTCCATCTGCTGATACCCAACGGCTAATTTCACGGTCTGTCCTGTTTGATATTTGTTTTTGTGGTTTAATCAATCAACGGGTCGATGACATCTTTTTTTGCAGTACCGTAGTTGTCCCGTTCATTGTATTTAATGAACTCGTCAAAATCTTCAATCATCCCGTTCTTTCCGTAATATTCAAGTACATCTTCGGTGAGTTCATACGGTTTGGAACGGTCGATCTCCCATTGCTTGCCGCTGCTGAACTTGTTTTTAAACTGGCTCTTTATCCTCCTGCGCTCTTCCAGGTGTACCATGCATGCCCGCATGCAACCACATGCCCCTTCAAGGGCCCTTCCATATCCGTACATGCGGGGATAGTCTCCGTCAAATGGGTTCAGTTCCCTGTTTGTTCCCCCCTGAATCCCTTTTTCGCAGGCAAGCTCGTCCAGTTTGTTCCATTCCAGTTCATGACCGGCAATAGTCACTTTGACGGACTTGTCTTTGCTGATAGCATTCCCGTGGCAGTGTTTCACACACAGCATACAACGGTCGCAAATCTTCCCTTCATAGATGGGGTCTGGCTCCAGTTCCGCATCGGTAAGCAGGATCACGAACCGCTGACGGGGGCCGAATTCAGGGGTAAGGAACACCTTGCTCCAGCCGATCTCCCCAAGCCCCGCCAGGTAAGCTGCAATCCGAAAATGGACCAGCACATCAGGATAAGGGTTGCCTTCTTTTGCAGGACGGCTCCACCCTTTCCGGAATTTACCGGTTACCGTGTTTACAGCTTCCCCTCCATTGATATTCAACATCGGGATAACCTCATACCCCTGATCTTCAATATAACGTGTAAGGTTCCACAGTACCATGGGACCATAAACCTGGTTGAGTGCAGCATAACCCATCGTAAGATAATTGCTGAATAGGGTACCTTCTTCGATGCCACGGAAAGAGCCTCTCGGGATACGAAACCCCAACACAATCATTGATTTAGCGCCGGGGAAGATATACCGGGCATCCATCTGTTTAGGGGCCCCTTTAAAACGGCTCATTGGGGAAATCCCCACCAAATCGGCTCCCAGCATCTTCGCATAATCTTTTACTTCTTTTGCATTCATCATGTTTTTCCTCCAATTATTTTTATTGAATGTTATTTACTTCGCTGATAATCAATATCTTCGCTTGTGTCATTTCTCGTTTTCCGGGACAATATCCTTTTTGCGATAAGTCATTCCCCAAAATTTAAACAGGATAACGGTTGCTAATGCGGAAGCAACCGTTAAAAGTCCGGCCTGCATATAATAGCCATATATCCATGAACCAATTGAGAACAGGGCAGTATAAACAGCCAGGCAGGCAAAGACCATACAGAGGATGCCAAACGGCACATTCCATCTTTCTCCGGTACCGGCAATTGTTGTACCTGCAAGTCCTGCCCGTCTCTCAACAGCTTTCCATCCAGGCCCCCCTGCTTGCACCAACCGACAGAAGTTAAACAAGGTCTTATCGTTCGACGGTTTTGTCAGAAGGGTTACCAAAATCCAGAAAAAAGTTGTTGTTATCACCCCGACAAGCAGTTTTTGCCATTGCATGAATTCCGGTAAACCGGTATGCGGATGGATAAGTTCAAAATAGAAAGCAACCAGGAACGATACCACCATGGCGGCTATTTCGCTGAATGCATTGATCCTCCACCAGAACCAACGCAAAATGAAAATCAGTCCCGTGCCTGCACCAATCTGTAGAAGAAGGTCGAACACCCTTTTGGCGCTTTCCAGAAACGGGGCCAATACGCAGGCCAATACCATCAGCAAGAAGGTGGTTGCCCGTCCTGCAAAGACCAGTTGTTTTTCCGTCGCTCCTGGATTTACAAACCGTTTGTAGAAATCATTGACCACGTACGATGCCCCCATGTTCAGGTGGGAGGCAATGGTTGACAAAAGGGCCCCGAACAGGGACGCAACAACCAGCCCCATAACCCCTGCAGGAAGGAATGTCAGCATGGCAGGATAGGCAAGGTCGTCGCCCATCACTGCAGGATCAACTCCAGGGAATGCAGCCCTAAGAGATTCCAGCGTCGGGAAAACAATTATTGAACAAAGGGCAACGATAAACCAGGGCCATGGACGTAGTGCATAATGGACAATATTGAATAAAAGGGAAGCCCCCACGGAGTTCTTTTCATCTTTGGCTGACAGCATCCGCTGGGCAATATATCCTCCTCCTCCTGGTTCTGACCCGGGATACCAGACGCTCCACCACTGCACAGCTACCGGGATGATAAATATCCCCACCAACAAGTCAGTGTTGGAGAAATCAGGGAAAAAATTGAGTTTTCCGACAATGTCAGGGTGGGTAACAAGGTTAGACAAACCATTTACCTGGGGTAGCCGAACCGCAATTACAGCCGCCAGAACAGCTCCTGCCAATACCAGCGCAAACTGAAAAAAATCAGCAATA
>CAYWTT010000098.1:0-10002 GCA_964461245.1 uncultured Prolixibacteraceae bacterium
ACTTTTTGGGTGGTTTTCTTTCGGGCAAAGTCAAGCAGTTCCATTTTTTTCATGAAAACCTCCCTTTCCACGGCTATCCCGGTCAATTGTCTCACAATCTCCACCCCGTCGGCATACCACAATGGCTGATTAAATGAGTAGACCTGCCGGGTTTCGAACTGGATGTCCTCGAGAATAGGGGTAAATACTCCCGCAATTTTCTTGGACGTCAGCCTCACCTCTTTGATCCTGATCAGGTCGTGATCGAATTCCCCCCACAGGCGCGACATCTTTTCGTATTTCTGGATCTGGGCGATCAATTCCTGGTCAAGGGCGACCGCCTTATCCTTAGCCCGCTTGACTTCCATGCGGAGGGCCGATTCCTTGTTCTTAAGCGTGGGCAATGCCCTTTCCCGTACTTTGAGCTGTTTCTCCAGGCCTTGCAGTGCTGTTTTGTTATATTGAAATTTTATTGCCACTTCTTGAATGTTTTATTTCCTGACCGAGGTTTGTCTGCATCGGGAATTCTGAAGAATTCCTTTCAATTTTTCCAGTATTTCTCCACCAAGTGTTCCTTGATAGCCACTTCTGCCTTGGTGAAGAACTGGGCAAATAGCTCCCAGGAGATGTCAAGCATGGTATCGGTATCCACATTTACGTCGATGGCCAGCAGTTTATAGGAATATTCCTTGGCAAACTGCAGGGTGCGTTCATCATAATCGGTCAGGTCAAAACCGTTTTCCAGCTTGGTACGTGCATTGACTGAATCGGCAAACAGGCGGATCGCTGCATTCATCACCTGCGGATGGTCTTCCCTGGTCTGTTTCCCAATAACCAGCTGTTTCAGCCTGGAGAGTGACCGGAACGGGTCCACAATCACTTTACCGATCTCCGCGTCACGACGCAAGAACAGCTGTCCTTCGGTGATATACCCGGTATTGTCGGGAATGGCATGGGTGATGTCCCCTCCCGAAAGGGTGGTCACGGCAATAATGGTGATGGAACCTCCCGAGGGAAACTGAACGGCTTTTTCATAGATCCGGGCAAGGTCGGAGTAAAGTGATCCCGGCATACTGTCCTTCGAAGGGATCTGGTCCATACGGTTTGATACAATACTCAGCGCATCGGCATAGAGTGTCATGTCGGTCAGCAGTACCAGCACCGCTTCGTTTTTGTCGACGGCGAAATATTCGGCTGCCGTCAGTGCCATGTCGGGAACCAGGAGACGTTCCACCGGCGGATTATCGGTGGTGTTGACAAAGCTGATGATGCGGTCGAGTGCACCGGCATTGTCAAACACATTTTTGAAATAGAGGTAATCATCGTTTGACAACCCCATGCCCCCCAGAATGATCTTATCGGCTTTGGCGCGAAGGGCTACCAGAGCCATGACCTGGTTATAGGGTTGGTCGGGGTCGGCAAAGAAGGGGATCTTCTGTCCGGTTACCAGACTGTTGTTCAGGTCGATGCCGGCGATACCGGTGGCAATGAGGTTGGACGGCTGACGCCTCCTCACCGGATTTACCGATGGGCTTCCGATATCCCGCAGTTCACCTTCCACATCAGGGCCTCCATCAATGGGCTCACCGTATGCATTGAAAAAGCGGCCTGCCAGTTCATCGCTTACTTTAAGCTGCGGGGGACGCCCCATGAAACTTACCTCTGCATTGGTGGGGATTCCCTCAGTGCCTGAAAATACCTGGAACGTCACATCCTGACCGATGATCTTCACCACTTGCGCTAACCGCCCGTGCACATAAGCGATCTCGTCATAGCCCACGTTGTCTGCTTTCAGGGTTACCGTGGCTTTGGTGATATTGGTCAGCTTGGTGTATATTTTTTGAAATGACTGATTTTCCATAATGTTTTGTTTTGTTGATGATTCGGAATGGGTTATGATCAGTTGAGTTTTTCCTGCAGCAGCAATTCCAGGTCACTTTCGTATTTTCTGAATTTCGCGGAATCAAATTCCGAGTAATTCATCTGCCGGAAGAGGTTAATAATCCGCTTGAAATAAGATCCTACCGATTCAAAATTCTCGAATCTGAATGGTTTTTCGGTGACATCCAGCACTTTTTTAAGCATGTACTTCTGCCGGCTGATCGGTGTGGATGCGTCGATCCGGTCGAATGCATCCTGCTGCAGAATCACGAAGTCGATTAACTCCGATTTCCAGTACCGTTCATGAAAGTTGATCGGCACCCCGTCGTCACCCAGGATATTGATCTGCTCCATGGCTTCTTTTCCGCGGTAGAGGATATCTTTGGCTTTGAGTACTTCGTTGAGCCAGTCTTCTGAAACATTTTTCGACAGGTATTCCTGGACTTCAGGATATTCCAAGTATTTTGAGTAGCTGTCGATCGGGTCAATGGCGGGATAACGTTTGCTGTCGGCCCTGGCCTGGGAAAGTCCGTAGAAACAGCGGGCTGCTTTGCGGGTACTCTCCGTAACCGGTTCTTTCAGATTACCCCCGGCCGGAGACACGGTACCGATGAAAGTGATGGATGCGGTGGCTCCGTTGTTCAGATAAACGTAACCAGCACGGGCATAAAAATTGGAAATAATGGCGGAAAGGTCCATCGGGAAGGCATCAGGGCCGGGAAGCTCCTCCAGCCGGTTCGACATTTCACGCAATGCCTGCGCCCATCGGGAGGTCGAGTCGGCCATCAGCAAAACTTTCAGCCCCATAGACCGGTAATATTCACCAATGGTCATGGCTGTATATACTGAGGCTTCACGGGCTGCCACCGGCATGTTGGATGTGTTGGCAATGATGATTGTGCGCTCGATCAGCTTCTTGCCTGTTCTGGGATCTTCCAGCTCGGGAAATTCATAAAAGATCTCCACTACTTCATTTGCGCGTTCGCCACAGGCAGAAATGATCACAATATCAGCTTCCGCCTGCTTGGATATGGCATGCTGCATCACGGTTTTTCCAGTTCCGAAAGGCCCTGGGATAAATCCCGTACCTCCCTCGGCGATCGGATTCAGCGTATCCATGCAGCGAACCCCCGTTTCAAGCAGCTTGAAAGGTCTCGGCTTTTCCCTGTATGCTTTGATCGGAATCTTGACCGGCCATTTCTGCACCATGTCCAGTTCGGTATCTTTCCCAGCAGCATCGGTGATGACCGCGATTTTGTCGTTTACCGTGTATTTCCCGGCAGGGACAACCGATTTAACTGTATAGGTGCCTTGCAGGACGAACGGGACCATGATTTTGTGGGGCATGTCCTTTTCATCCACCTCTCCCAGCCAGTCACCTGCAATTACCCGGTCACCCGGTTTGGCCAGAGGCTTGAAATCCCAAAGAATCTCGCGGTTGAGTGGATCGGTGTATTCACCCCTTTTCAGAAAAACCCCTTTCATTTTGTCGAGGTCATTCTGCAGCCCGTCGTAGTTTCTCGACAGGATGCCAGGCCCAAGGGTAACCTCAAGCAGGTGGCCCTGAAACTCCACCGAACTACCCGGCTTGAGGCCGCGGGTACTTTCAAATACCTGCACATAGGCATTTTTACCCACGACTTTGATGACCTCCGCCATCAGCTTCTCCTCTTTCAGTACGATGAAGCATATTTCGTTCTGGGCTACCGGCCCGTTCACTTCCACAATAACCAGATTGGCAATGATACCGGTTACTGTTCCTGTAGTTTTAATTTTTCTTTCCATACATATGTGAGAATTCTTCAGGAAATTCAAAGCTCGATTCAATCTCCTGCAATAATTTGTTAAACATAACCTGTCCTTTTTCATAGTCGAGGTGGAACCAACGTTCGGCTATGAAAATCTTCATTAAAAAAGCCAGTACCTTCTCGATAGTGAAATAGTTGAAAACAGTGATCTCATCCAGGAAATTCCAATGCCTGAGATCCAGTTTTAACTCCCGCTCCAGGATGTTCTCCGTTTCGAAAAGCTGTATGAGGTGTTCTATTTCAGGGAGATCCACTGCAAGACCAAAATCGCGGGTCTTGTTTTTTCGGATGGCCTCAGTGACCATGTTGCTGCCCACCAGGGCATCTTCAAAGGGAAGTTCATGTTTGCGCCCGTTCAATGCAAGCAGGATGTTTCCCGTATCGACCCTGAACCGGGCTAACTCCCTGACAAATTTGTTGGGAACTTCTGCCAGGGTCTGATAATAGGCTCCGGTGAGAAATTGACAGGCCTCATTAAAGGAAAACTCTTCTTCCAGCTCTTCCTTTTCCCTTAAAAGCTGTCCAAACCGGTACAGATACCCGGGAAACTGCTCACGGGAAACCTCCTCAAACAACTTTGGACTAAGAATTTGTCCCAGCTTTTCTTCCGGATAGTTCCCGCGTTCATCCCACTCTTTCCCTTTGTTAAACAACAGGTTTAACAGATTCAGATGATCAAAAGGAAGATAAAACAACCTGACAAGCTCGAAATCAGAGGGATGCAGCTCTCCTTCCAGATACTCCCGGAATTTTACAGAAGAGAAATGCAATTTCTTGTCATCATGTACAATATCAGGAAGACCGGCTAATAAACAGTAATAATAATTACGCTGGATCATTTGCTTTCTCCGAAAAGAAGTTGATTTGTTTTGGGCCGCAAGTATGCTTTCAGAAAATTCATGAAATCCTCATCCGTGAAGCTGATCTGGTAGCTTCCGTCGGCTGGTCCGATCTTGAAACCTGAAAGCACATCGCCTGAAAAGGTAACTTCCAAACCTTTATTTAACTCGGAAGCCAAGCTGTTTGCAAAAAATTCCGACATCTTTACCTTGTCTCCTTCCGGAAGAATGAGGTTGAGGTCAACACTCTCCTTCTGCATCCACCCTTTCACAATCCCGGAGATCAATGTCTTCAAATACTCTTTATCTGAAAACAGCTCTTTCACTGCCGGTTGCAATACCTTAAGGGTTATCAGCGATGAAATCTCCTGTTTCAGGGCAGAAACTGCCTGATTAATGGTCAGTTTGATCTCTGAATCCACGTGATTCCTGAATTCCTGAGCCTTTTTTCTGGTGTCGGCCATCATCGTGGCAGCGTTCATCCGGGCCTCCTCTTCAATCTGTGTTGCTTTCTTCTGAGCCTCTTTCAGGATCACTTCCGCTTCATCACGTGCTTTTTGTACCCCTTCGTTGTAAATCGCATCAGTCAGTTGCTGAATTTTTGAATCCATATATTTTGGTTTTAATTAATTTCAGGTATCAGGAATAAGGCTTAAAATCCTGACAGGAACAGGTCCTTGCAGGCTTCATGCCTCTCTTCCGTTCTTTCGTAAAATGACAAATATAAGGGATAAAGAATCTTATTAACTATCTTTCAACTGTTAAAATAACTTTTACTTAAGGGTGTTTAAGAACATATCTTTTGTAATTTGGCTGCCACTTTTCTATTCTTTTTTTATGACCATTGATAAGCTGTATACTATTTTTTGCGAGTATCCCCTGATTTGTACCGACAGTCGCCAGGTCAGCGCGAAATCTCTGTTTTTTGCCCTGAAAGGGGGGAACTTTGACGGAAACCTCTATGCGGGAAGAGCATTGGAAAACGGGGCAGCCTTTGCCATTGTCGATAATCCTTCTGTAGCTTTGAATAGCCGTTACCTTTTAGTGGATGATGCACTTGCCATGCTGCAGCAATTGGCGGCATTCCACAGGAAAAAGCTGGGATTACCGGTGATTGCCGTTACCGGTACAAACGGTAAGACCACAACAAAGGAACTGATCGCGGCCGTCCTGGGAACTCAGAGGAGGATAGAGTACACCCGGGGAAACCTGAATAACCATATAGGGGTTCCACTCACATTGCTTGCTATGAACGAAAAAACCGAGATCGGGATTGTGGAAATGGGGGCCAATCATCCGGGGGAGATCGGTTTTTTGTGCCAGATAGCCGATCCTGATTATGGAATCGTAACCAACATGGGGAAAGCCCATCTGGAAGGATTCCTTGATTTTGAAGGGGTTGTTAGGACTAAAAGCGAGCTTTACCGCTATCTGGAGGATAAAAACGGAGTAATCTTTATCAATGACGACAATCCTATTCTGAAATCTGCCGCGGGGGTGAAAATCAGGCAGATTACCTATGGCTCTGGTAACAATTGCAAGTTGAAAGGGGAATCAGTAGACAACAATACTTACCTGTCCCTCACGATTCACTTTCCGGAGGGACCTGCAGAGGTTAAAACCAGGCTGATCGGAAATTACAATTTTGAAAATGTGATGGCTGCCGTAACCATCGGAAGTTACTTCGGAATTGACACTGATCGGATAATCCATGCGGTGGAAAGCTACTCTCCTTCCAACAACCGGTCGCAACTAATTACCACGGAAAACAACACCATAGTTATGGATGCATACAATGCCAATCCTTCCAGCATGCAGGCATCCATTTCCAATTTTCTGGGGATGAATGCTCCCCGAAAATTACTGATACTGGGCGATATGCTTGAATTGGGAAAGGAGTCGCCATCAGAACACCAGAAAATTGTCGACATGCTGATTCCCTGTGCAGAATGTTCCGTGATCCTGGTCGGATCTCATTTTGCCCAGACACGCAAACCGGAAAATTTCCTCTCATTTTCCGGTTCCGAAGAATTAGCGGTTTATCTTTCCTCGCATTCGGTCAACGGTACCCTTATTCTTGTCAAAGGATCCCACGGGATCAGACTGGAAAGGATTCTTGATGCCATCAATTGATCAAGGGCTTCCTGACTTTCAGTACGTCGTTAAAAGCCTGCTCAAAAGTGGATTTGGGTAAAGCTCCCATGGCCATCTGGGGTTGACCTTCCAGAGGAACAAACAGCAGGGAGGGAATACTCTGAATGCCGAACAAGCCTGCCAATTCCTGCTGCTCTTCAGTGTTTACTTTATAAATGACCAGTTTGTCACCATACTCCTTCTGAAGTTCTTCCAGCACCGGTGCCACCATTTTGCATGGGCCGCACCAATTGGCATAAAAATCGATCAGGCAGGGCTTGTTCCCTTCATATTTCCATTCACTGTTCTTTTCCCAGTCAAATACTTTCTGCTTAAATGTCTCAATTGTCAAATGTTCCAACATAATTTTTAGTATTTAAATATATAAATATATATAATAATGCATACAAAAACAATACCAATGCCGATCGGTTCATGTTTGTCAGTTAAAAAACCGAATAAATTGTAATTTTGTCACGCTCATTACAACAATGGCAGGAAAGAGGAGAAAAAGTGCATAAAGAAATAGCAGAAAAATTGAGTCGGCCGGTTTTCAGGATAATTGGTGAGGTGGCCGGGAAGATGGACCAGGAGGTATATGTAATTGGGGGCTATGTCAGGGATTTATTTCTGGGAAGGCCTTCCAGGGATATAGACATCATGACAATAGGCAGCGGGATCAGTCTGGCCGAGAATGTGTCAGTGGCTCTGGGATTGCGGACCCAGGTCAACGTATTTCAGAATTTCGGGACGGCCATGTTGAAATACAGGAATCTTGAGATCGAGTTTGTCGGTGCACGCCGGGAATCATACCGTGCTGATTCCCGGAAACCTATGGTTGAAGAAGGGACGTTGGAAGACGACCAAAAAAGAAGGGATTTTACTATTAATGCCATGGCTATCAGTCTGAATGTGTCTACATTCGGAGAGTTGCTGGATCCTTTCAACGGGATGGGGGACCTGGATCACCGGCTCATCAGAACCCCACTTGATCCCGATATTACGTTTTCGGATGATCCCTTGCGGATGATGCGTGCCATCCGGTTTGCCACCCAGCTTGAATTTTCGGTTTATGATGAAACCCTGGTTGCAATCGCCCGGAATAAAGAACGTATAAAAATCGTTTCAGGGGAAAGAATAGCCACCGAACTAAATAAAATCATTCTATCTGCACAGCCCTCCCGTGGATTCATTTTACTGGAGGAAACGGGATTGCTTGAAATCATCTTTCCAGAGCTTGCCAGGATGAAGGGGGTGGATTCGGTGAGAGGAATTGCCCACAAGGATAATTTTTACCATACCCTTAAAGTACTGGATCAGATCGCACCGTACACCGACAACCTTTGGTTACGCTGGGCGGCTCTTCTCCACGATATTGCCAAACCAGTCACCAGAAAATTCGTCGAAGGACAGGGGTGGACCTTTTATTCTCACAATTTCATCGGGGCTAAAATGGTGCCCGGGATTTTCCGCAAATTAAAGCTGCCGTTGAATGAAAAGATGAAATATGTGCAGAAGATGGTGGAGCTCCATATGCGACCCATTGTTTTGTCAGAGGAAGAAGTGACTGATTCTGCAGTGCGGCGTTTACTTTTTGAAGCCGGGGATGATATTGATGATCTTATGACGCTTTGTGAAGCGGATATTACCTCCCGGAATATATCGAAGGTGCAGAAACACCTCGATAATTTCCGGCTTGTGCGCCGCAAACTGGTAGAGATAGATGAAAAGGATGCAATCCGGAATTTCCAGCCACCTGTTACCGGAGAGGAGATCATGAAAACCTTTGGCATCCCTCCCGGGAAGGAAGTGGGGATCATTAAGAGTGCCATCAAGGAGGCGATTCTGGATGGTCGGATTGGCAACAACAGGGAGGAAGCCAGGTGTCTGATGTTTGAAAAAGCAAGTGAACTTGGACTGGAACCTGTTCAGCCATGAATTGAACAGCTAAGGCATTACAGGTCATTTGTCTGTTTCGCTTCGAACATTCTCTTCCTTCGCACCGGTTCCCTTTCCCTCTTTATTTCTCAGCATGAGCATGACCGGTAAATGGTCGCTGTATCCTCCGTGATAGGTGAAACCCTGGTAAGTTCTGTTCAACTTACTGCCGGTATAATTATCGTCGGGTTCCAGTAAAAAGGGGGCATCGAGTATCCGGGCATCTTCAGGGAGGCAAAACAGGCGGGAATCCCTATCCAGCAGGTTTTCCGTGATAATAACCTGGTCAAAAACATTCCATTGTGAGCCGTGCTTCAGGGTTCCTTTACCCTCTTTCATCCAATGGTAACTCAGGTTGAACAGGTGACCGGAGTGGCCTGTGGTTTTCTTGCCGGCTTCGAGATGATTGCAAAGGCTTTCATCTTCTGGCTGATCGTTGAAATCACCCATAATGATGATTTTCGCCCGGGGATGTCTCTCCCATATTTTCCCGATTTCATATCTGAGCCGGTCGGCGGCTTTGTTCCTGAGAGCCCTGGTCTCCATCAACCCCGAATACCGGGAAGGCCAGTGATTGAAAAAAAGATGGAGGGTATCGCTGTCGGAGAGAATTCCTGTGACACAGAGTATCTCCCTGGTGAAGGGTATGGGCTCACCCGGTAAAACAGGAGGAAAGTAACGGTAACTTACGGGGGTAAATACAGATGGCCGGTAAATGGCAGCCACATCGATCCCTCTTTCGTCAGGAGAGTCTTTATGAATGATCGAAAAATTCCAGGATCTGAGGGGACCAAAGGCAACCAATTTTTCCAAAACCTGCCGGTTTTCCACCTCGCACAACCCTATAATAGCCGGTGGTTCCCAATACCCGGTATTGGTAATGACTTTTGAGATTCTGGTCAGTTTTGTATAAAACCTGAAACGGCTCCACCTTCGCTCTCCTTGGGGGAGAAATTCGTCATCCTGTTTCAGTGAATCATCCTCCGTGTCATAAAGATTCTCCAGGTTATAAAACATAACCACAGCAAACGGAGTTCCATCCTGGGCGATTAAAGAAGGGGTCTGAAAAAGGAGTGCCAGGAGCAGCAGCCAACCTGAGCAACCATTTTTCATTTCGGTTTTTTCTCGACACGTTCGTATGCTCCCAAATCGGGACCTTTATCAGCCGTCCGGTCTTTCCCTTTCATGTCAAAAGGAAACATTTTGGAGTAGACCGCACTGCCGATATCTTTTGCAGGAGAAAGCGTGTCCAGCTCAAAAACCATTTTTTTGCTGACATCAATGAATTTGGGATCATAGGTGGTGCCTTTCCAGACATTGTTATAATGGTTTTTGTCTGAGATATTAAAGGTGTCAGGCATCTGAATGATGCAGTGATCGAAATAGTAATTGAAAATATTCTCTTTGTTATTGCCCAGTTCAAG
>CAYWTT010000099.1:0-9879 GCA_964461245.1 uncultured Prolixibacteraceae bacterium
GTCGGCAAAATTCTCGGAATGAGGTAATCCACCACCACGCTGCAGTGAACTTCGGGATTAATAAACCCATTCTGTTATGAATCAGTTAATTTTCTTTAATTCCTGAAACAGGTAACTCCGGAAGAGCTGGTTTTAATTACTTTCGTAAAGTTTAAGCTGTTAATGAAAAAAACATAAAAATTATTCCAATGGCAATCAGTTACAAGGAATTAGGTTTGGTGAACACCAGGAAGATGTTTGCCGGAGCAGTGAGTGGCGGTTATGCGATTCCTGCCTATAATTTCAACAACATGGAGCAACTCCAGGCTATCATCAGCGCCTGTGTAGAAACACAATCTCCGGTTATTCTGCAGGTATCAAAGGGTGCCCGGCAATATGCCAATCAGACATTGCTGCGTTACATGGCACAGGGTGCCGTTGAATATGCAAAAGAATTAAGCAATGGGACCGGGATTCCGATTTGCCTGCACCTCGACCACGGCGATACGTTCGAAACAGCCAAAAGCTGCATCGACATGGGTTTTTCATCGGTAATGATCGACGGTTCACACCATCCTTACGAAAAGAACATTGAACTGACCCGCCAGGTGGTGGAATATGCCCATCAGTACGATGTGACCGTGGAAGGTGAACTGGGCGTGCTTTCAGGGATTGAGGATGACGTGGTGGCTGCCAGGTCGGTCTATACCAATCCCGATGATGTGATCGACTTCACCTCTAAAACAGGGGTTGATTCACTGGCCATCTCCATTGGCACCTCTCACGGAGCCAATAAATTCACCCCGGCACAGTGCACCCGGAATGAGGAAGGTATCCTGATCCCGCCGCCGCTGCGCTTCGATATTCTGGAAGAGATTGAAAGGCGTATGCCCGGATTCCCGATCGTTTTGCATGGCGCCTCTTCGGTTCCTGCTGACCTGGTCAAGATCATCAACACACACGGAGGTGCATTGAAAGATGCAGTCGGTATTCCCGAATCCCAGCTCCGTCGCGCTGCTGCTTCCTCAGTATGTAAAATCAATATTGACTCCGATGGCCGTCTGGCCATGACCGCTGCCATCCGCAAAGTGTTTGTTGAAAAACCGGCAGAATTCGATCCGCGAAAATACCTGGGCCCCGCCCGCGACTCGCTGAAGGAACTCTATAAGCACAAAATTGTCAACGTGCTGGGTTCCAACAATCGCATTTAAAAGAAGAGGCTGTCTCCAAAGGGCAGCCTCTTTTCGTTCTTACTTCTCCTCTGCAGGTTTCAGGTGTTTATCGAGGAAAGTGATCATGTTCCGGTAAAAGTCGAACCGATTCTCCTCATTTCGGAACCCATGCCCTTCATTGTCCTTAACCAGGTATTCCACCTCGATGCCCCGGGCCTTGAGGGCTTCCACCATCTGATCCGATTCAGCCTTGTTCACCCTCGGATCATTGGCACCCTGTGCCACAAAAAGGGGCGCCCTGATCTGATCGGCGTGAAAGACAGGAGAAACTTCAGCCAGCATCAGGCTGTCCTTCACCGGATCGCCCACCATTTCATAGAACATGTCCAGCAAAGGTTTCCAATAGGGAGGAATGGTCTTCATGAAGGTGAACATATTGGCCACTCCCACATAATCCACACCGGCCGCGTAGAGTTCGGGCGTCAGTGTCAGTCCGGCCAGCGTGGCATATCCACCGTAGCTTCCGCCATAAATCGCCACGCGCGATGAATCGGCAATTCCCTGGCTGACCAGCCATTTAACCCCGTCACTCACATCATCCTGCATCGTGCGGCCCCATTGTTTAAAGGAAGATTGCCAGAAAGATTTTCCGTAACCGGTCGATCCGCGGAAATTCATCTGCAAAACAGCATAACCGTTGTTGGCAAGAAACTGGACCTCGGGATTAAATCCCCAGTAATCGCGTGCCCAGGGTCCTCCGTGCGGGTTGATCACCACTGGCAGGTTCCTGGGTTTATATCCCTTGGGTAGCGTCAGATAGCCATGAATGGTCATCCCGTCGCGCGAAGTATAGGAAATGGGTTTCATATCGCACAGATCCTTCTCATTCAGCCAGGGAGATAAATCGGCCAGTTTGGTGAGTTCTTTGGTGTTTTTATCATAAAAATAATAGGATCCGCGGCTCTTATCGCTAACCGTGCGGATCATAAACTTGTCTTCAGCCTTGTTGTGGCTGCCGACATAAACCATATATCCCGGCAGTTTCTGTTCCAGGCTTTTCTTCATGGTTTCATATTCGGCATCGAAGAAATGCTCTTTGTCTTTATCCGTAGTCCAGGTCACCGAAAGCAGTTTCTTATCCTTCCTGGAGTAATCCACCCCTTCCAGATCAGCCTCCTGGGTCTCATACAGGATCTCCTTTTCCTTTCCGTTGGCTACGTCGAAAACGACCAGTGCAGTCTTATCGCGGTTAAGGTTCGACAAAGCATACAACATTTTATTGTCAAAAGTAAAAAGCGCCGGAGATAGGTTTTCCTTGAAACTGGTGGTCAGCACCGGGAGGAACGGATCTGCCTCTGTTTCCCGGTAGAGGATGGAAGTATTCACCCCGTCGGAGGTGATTGCCAGTCTGAGTTTCCCCTCGTGGTCGGTCATCCATCCGGTGATGTTACCGGGATTCTCAGCCAGCATGGTCATTTCACCGGTCACCACGTTGAGCCGGTAAGGATCGAAAACCGTCGGATTACGCTGGTTGAGTTGAACGATGATCTCATTTTCCACCTCTTTCAGGTCGTCAATGATACCCGTTCTCACTTTCTCAAAAACGGTAAGCCCCTTCAAATCGGAGCCGTCGGTGTTGACCCCATAGAGATGGAAATTTTCATCCCCCCCCGTGTCTTTCAGGAACAGGATGCGGTTATCGCCTTTCCACAGATAACCGGCAATGTCACGTGCGGTTTCAGAGGTAATCCGCACGGCGGAGTCAGCGCCGATTTTCTGTACGAAAACATTGAGCCGCGATTGCCACGGAGCCAGGTATGAAAAGTACTCACCGTTGGGTGAAAGCTGAAAAGCGGTTTTTTCCGGATTCCGGAAGAAATCTTCGAGCGGGATCTGAGGTGCCTTCTGTAGCGGTTGCTCACAGGCATACAATAATGCAAACATTGCAACAAAACCAAGGATTCTTTTCATAATTAGATTTTTTTTAAGCAATATACAATATTCGGATGAGAATCATTTTCAGTTAGTTACAATTTACTAGTTTCGTCCATCAAATACATCAAAAGCTTTGTAAATATTTGAATATGAAGGGCCGGTCTCTCCAAAAGCCATAGCACGCTGAGCAGCAGTTTGCAATTTGCCATCGGCACACATATCCCTAACCCATCTTTCCTGCTCAAGAAAATGCGTTGTTTTCTGATAACCGGGAAGGTAATGTCTCAATGCTGAAGTTAATGTTAAAGCATTATTGAAATACCTGTTGGTATTCCGATAATGAAGTAAAAACCAGAATTCTATCGAGGGTAAACTATCGCAAAATATCACATTTCCTTTGTGGACATACTTTTGTTTAAGCTTTCTCAACTTTATTTGTTCTTTTTCATTCCGTTCAGCCACATCGGTATCAAAAACGCAAATGGCAATCCCTTGCCCTTCAACTACTTCCTTTATCTTTCGGTCCATATCCTTAATTGAAGTTGTCTCAAAATAATAGGGTTTGACTATATAACGAAATCCAAGAATTGTCCTGATATGCTTAAAATAGTACTGTTCAGTGATGCCTTCACCAATAACAGTGATCAGCGGCAATTTTTGTGGTCTGGTATTAACAACTCGGGTCATATTATAAATTTATTTTGGGGATTGCTCCGAAATTTCCCTGCCTGTAAGCTTTCTGTAACGATGATATCCGGTTGAGCCTGCTGAATTCAACCAGTGAATACAATTCAGTGGCACCCGATTTATTTTTTTCCGTGAACCAGACACAATCTTTTCTGAACAGATCATTCACCTCATTTAAAAAAGTATCGTAATGGGTGGTTACCAGTAATTGAGCACGACTGTTTTTCTCTTCCAGAAATTTTTTCAGCACAAATTCAACCAGTTGAGGATGTAAAGAAGATTCAATTTCATCGATAAACAAAAAGGCATTTCCCTTTAAAGCTGTGTAAACAGCAGCCTCAATACCCAAAATACGTCGGGTGCCATCCGATTGCAAATTTTCCGGTAATGCATAAGATTCATTTCCTCTGTCGTTAATCACAGCATGTTCGAAATTGGTTTTAAACTGCTGAATGGTTTTTTCCCTACCTAATCTTTCCTTCTCCTCTGTTTCAATTTCCTCGTCTGAAATCAGTAAATCCAAAATTTTTTGCGAAATTTCTTCCTTAACGATCTGTGTATCTAAATTAGAGATATTGAAATCAGCCTCCGAGATAAACTTCAATACATGTGGTTTAAACAAGCTGTCAGAATGTAACTGCTTTTCAGCAAAAGTAAACAAACTATATTTTGGCCTTACTTCAGGCATAATTTTGCTTTTCATCCAGTCGGATGCTGCGTCAATTACCGGAACAGCAACATTTACCTGGTTCCGCGCCGCAAAAAACGATATATTGGGAAGGCACATCAGGTTGATCTGTTCCTTTGCAGCAGTGCTGATTTTTACTGCAACCGAATTGAAATTTATTACCGAAACGTTGTTCTCCAGGAACCTGTCAAAAAGTAAAGTGGGCTGTACTGATGTATAATAGTATAACTTCTCGGAATATACTTTGTATTCATCTATTTCCAGCTTGTACCAATAGCGCGTGCTGTCAACGTAAAACTTCAGTGAAAATTCGGAAGGTTCACCCGGGGTTTTCTTATCGAGTAAGAAAGGAATGATCCCTGTTTTTTCCTGATTGTCTTTTCTGTTTTCAAACCAGAAACCTTGCAGAAATTCGAAAGCTTCCAACAGGTTAGATTTCCCTGAAGCATTGGCGCCGAATAGTATGCCAAACCGGAGTAATCTGACGCCTTTGGCTATCTCCGTAACCTGGCATTCTTCAAAAGTTTTCTCCCTGGTCGCTTCAAAACTAAAAACAACCTCATCTTTAAATGAGAGGAAGTTTTTAATACGTAATTCCTGTATCATTTCTCTTCTTGCTTATTTTATGCGATAAATATAAATATAAATAAACAAAGATGATATTTTATTTTAATATTTTAACAATTTTATGACAATATGACATATAAAACAAAAAGAGACATAAAGTCTCTTTTTGAAGCATCTTTAACATAAAGTCAGTTCACAGGTACTAAAGTGCCGGAAACCCAAAACTCATCGTCTCGTTTGTTGCAAGTTTGACACAGAGGGATAATGTACCATTTGCCATCATTCGAATCAGCTTTAATAACATGTGCTCCCACTAAATCATGCCTTACATTGCAAGACAGAGATTTACATTCATTTGCCTTTTCACCGGTCTTGGTTTCCCAGAAATCCAGCCAGGAATTGTATCCCAATGGTTTTCTGTCATCCGTACCTTTCAAATTTTTAACTTTAACTGTCATAATAATTTTTTTTTATTGTAATTATGGGAGAACCTGACCTCTCCCTGGTCATAATAATTAACAATCAATTATTATACCAAATTTTGATTCTATTTTGAATAATGACAGTTAATATGCTAATTTTGATTTTATATCTTAATATTATTGTATTTTTAGTTAAGAAAATGGCAACAAATAAACACACCGGTGTAACCAGTCAACCAGCTGTTATTTATAATTCAGATTTGCCGGCAGGAACTTCTCCACGAAATCAGAGGAAACTCCTTTTCTCCGGGCATAATCCTCCACCTGGTCGCGCCCGATCTTTTCCACACCGAAATAGTGGGCTGCAGGATGGGCAAAATAGTATCCGCATACCGAAGCATTGGGATACATGGCAAAATGTTCGGTAAGCGAAATGCCTTGTTCTTTGGCTTTCAGCAACCGGAACAGGGTCTCTTTTTCAGAGTGCTCTGGACAGGCCGGGTAACCGGGCGCCGGGCGGATCCCCCGGTATTCGGCCCGCAATAATTGCGGCAAGGTCAGATCTTCCTCAGGTGCATAACCCCACCACGCTTTTCTGACCATCAGGTGGAGGTATTCGGCAAATGCCTCGCTGAGCCGGTCGGCCAGGGCTTCGATCATGATTACCTTAAAATCGTTGTGCTCTGCCGCAAAACGCGCTTTCCATTTTTCAATGCCAATGCCGGCGGTTACGGCAAATGCTCCGCAGTAATCTTCAATACCAGATTCCCGGGGTGCCACAAAATCAGACAGACACAGATTGGGGGAACTCTCTTTCTTCTTCTCCTGCTGCCGCAAAAAGAAAAACCGGTCCAATACCGTTTTCCGCTCCTTGTCTGCAAAAAGGATCACATCATCCCCGTCGGATGCAGCCGGCCATATTCCAACCACCCCGTTGGCCTGAAGCATTTGCCTGGTGATGATCTCATCGAGCATCTCATTGGCCTCCTCGAAAAGTTTCCGGGCTGCTTCACCCTGAACCGGGTCTTCAAGGATCTGAGGATAAGTCCCTCTCAGCTCCCAGGTCAGAAAAAAGAAGGTCCAGTCGATATACGCCCTGAGCGTCTCCAGCGGGAAAGCGGTGAATTGCTTAAGTCCGGTTAACCGGGGTGTGAAGATTTGAAGATTTGAAGATTTGAAATTGTTCTTTCGGGCTTCTGTAAGAGAAAGATATTGTCTGGGGTTGCGCTGTTCCTGGAAACTCCGGATTTGGGCATATTCCTCCCTCACTTCGTTTACAAATTCTTCATCTGAATTCAATAAAGCCGCCACCACCGTAGTGGAACGGGAGGCATCCTTCACATGGACCACCGGACCGCTGTATTCTGGTTCGATTTTTACCGCAGTGTGTATTTTTGAGGTGGTAGCCCCGCCGATCAGCAAAGGAAGTTTCATCTGCCGCTGCTCCATTTCCCGGGCTACTTCCGTCATAATTTCCAGGGATGGGGTGATCAGTCCGCTCAACCCGATTATATCCACCTTTTCCTTTTCAGCCGTATCCAGTATGAGGTCAGTGGGTACCATGACCCCCAGGTCGAGCACCTCATAATTGTTGCAGCCCAGCACGACTCCTACGATGTTCTTGCCGATATCATGCACATCCCCTTTTACGGTGGCCAGCAAAATCTTTTTCCGCTGGGGAGGCAATGCATTCTTGTCCTTTTCAGCCTCGATATACGGAAGCAGGAAAGCCACCGCCTTTTTCATCACGCGTGCCGATTTGATTACCTGAGGCAGGAACATCTTTCCGGCTCCAAAGAGGTCGCCGACAGCGTTCATTCCCTCCATCAGCGGGCCTTCGATGACCGTGATGGATGGCGAATACTGTCTGACTGCCTCTGCCATATCTTCCACCACAAATTCAGTGATCCCTTTCACCAGGGCATGTTCAATCCTTTTTGCCAGCGGAAGGTTCCGCCAGTTGTCGTGTTTCTCTTCTTCTTTTACCTCGGTGCGAAATCCTTCAGCCATTTTAAGCAGGCGTTCGGTGGCGTCGGGCCGGCGGTTAAGGATCAGATCTTCCAGCCTCTCCAGCAACTGAGGTTCAATCTCGTCATAGATCTGCAACATACCTGGATTCACAATCCCCATATCAAGACCAGCCTTCACGGCATGATAAAGAAAAACCGAATGCATGGCTTCCCTGACGGGATCATTCCCCCGGAAAGCAAAGGAGACGTTGCTTATCCCGCCGCTGGTTTTGGCAAAAGGAAGATTTTTTTTGATCCACCTAACCGATTCGATGAAGTCCACTCCATAGTTGTTGTGTTCTTCCAGGCCCGTACCGATGGTCAGCACATTGGGATCAAAGATGATATCTTCGGGCGGGTAACCAACCTCTTCGGTCAATAAACGGTAGGCACGGCTGCAAATCTCTTTTCTCCTTTCAACGGTGTCGGCCTGACCCGATTCATCAAAAGCCATCACCACTACGGCAGCCCCATATCGCCTGATCTGCAGCGCATGTTCCTTAAACAGGTTCTCTCCTTCTTTCAGACTGATCGAGTTGACAATGGCTTTCCCCTGCACACATTTCAAACCCGCTTCGATAACATCCCACTTCGATGAGTCGATCATCACCGGCACCCGGGCAATATCGGGCTCAGCCATCAGCAGGTTGAGAAAGGTGACCATTTCCTTCCGGGCATCCAGCATCGCATCATCCATATTGATGTCGATCGCCTGAGCACCGTTTTCGACCTGTTCCCGGGCGATCGATAATGCTTCTTCATATTTTCCATCGCGGATAAACCGAGCAAACTTGCGGCTTCCGGCTACATTGCACCGCTCCCCGATATTCAGAAAATTCCGTTCTTCAGAAATCGTCACCGGCTCCAGTCCTGTAAACCGGGTTACATGATCTACCGGATTTACCTGACGGGGACGAGCCTGCTCTGCTGCAAGGACAAATTCATGGATGTGTGAAGGCGTCGTACCGCAGCAACCTCCCACAATATTGACAAACCGGTGGTCAAGGTAATCCCGGATGTGTGCTCCCATGATGGCTGGTGTCTCGTCATATTTTCCGAACTGATTGGGCAGGCCGGCATTGGGATGGGCGCTGACAAAGAACGGGGCTTTCTGTGAAAGTTCCTTCAGGTAAGGTCTCAGCTCTTTGGCACCCAGCGAACAGTTCAATCCGACCGACAACAAGCGAACATGGGAAAGCGAAAATAAAAATGCCTCCAGGGTTTGTCCCGACAGGGTACGACCGCTGGCATCCGTAATCGTCCCCGAGACCATCAGGGGCATCGTTTTCTGCCGCGATTCAAGCGCTTCCTCAATCGCAAACAGGGCAGCTTTGGCATTCAGCGTATCAAAGATGGTCTCCACCAGCAGGATATCCACCCCACCGTCAAGCAAGCCCTCCACCTGTTCACGGTATGCGGCTTTCACCTCATCAAAGGATACCGCCCTGAATCCGGGATTGTTCACATCGGGAGAGAGAGAGAGGGTTTTATTGGTCGGACCTATCGCCCCGGCCACATATCGCGGCTTTTCAGGATTCCGGAGTGTAAATTCCTCCGCTTGCCGGACTGCAATCTCCGCTGAAGCTTTATTCATTCCATAGACCCACCTTTCAGCCTGATAGTCGGACTGGGAAATGGAGGTAGCATTAAAGGTATTTGTGGAGATGATATCTGCACCCGCCTGAAGATACTGACGGTGAATATCAGCAATTAAATCCGGCTGGGTAAGGGAAAGCAGGTCGTTGTCGCCTTTGAGGTCGCAGGAATGGTTTATAAAAAGCTGACCTCTGAAATCCGCTTCCGTCAGGTTATGTTCCTGGATCAGCGATCCCATAGCGCCATCAAGCACCAGAACCCGGTGTACCAATTCCCGGAATATCTCTTTTTTAATCATATCATTCAGGCATAGGTCTGGATAAAACGAACCTCAAAGTTACCTCTGATTCCGGTTTTATCCTCACAAATGATCACCAGGGAGAGAATTTCGGGAAATTGTTCCGAATATTTTAACACCTCATCCAAATCAGCCGGTGACTTTACCCGGTTGGCCAGGGAAGTGGCCCATGCATCAGCCAGCACCGGGGAATAACATGCCACCATGACTGCATCGGCTTTTCCGAAACTGAGCGACGGCCCCACGGTCCCTGAAGAGGTACAAACGCCGCAGGGTGTTTCGGATGCCGGAATCAGGATCCCTATTTTCTCTGAAAGGGGTGAATCTCCTGCAAAAACGGTGATCAGCAGATCCTCCTTCACCAAAATAAAGTAATCGCCCCCGTTTTCAATGAGCAGCTCCTTCACCGGAAAACAACCACGGATCTTTTCTCCTACATGAGAGGCAAACATTCCGGCCACGGAAGCCATAGGACCGGTATGGGTCCGGAATCCTGCAGATGACATCTCCCTGACGGTATTTGAAG
>CAYWTT010000100.1:0-9800 GCA_964461245.1 uncultured Prolixibacteraceae bacterium
GTCATTGGATCTTCCCATATGTTTTGCAGCACACCGGGAGGAGAACACCCTTCTGCATTCCAAGCATTTGAGTTCCATACCAGGATGCCGGTAAGCCGGTAGCGATACGACATCCACAACCACATCCTCATGTTGATGGCATCTGAGTCAATAAAAAGGTTGACATGGGGTTCTTTGGGCCAGGTCATCAGGTAAGACCACATTTGTCGTCCTTTGGCAATCCACTCCCGGGATCTTACAGGATCGAATTTTGCGAGAACGGGACACCCGATTTCCGTAACATCCATGATTTCCGGACCGGGATCGTTTTCCGTAATAAGCCTGGTTAATTTGGGTGCAGCTTTATGAATCGTCATCATCCCTTCTCTGACAAATTCATAATCTCCGCGTGCCGGTTCGTCAATCCAGTACAGGTATTCCCTGCCCAGCCAGCCATTGGATTCCAAATGGTCCTGAAGTCCTTTCAGCAAGGCTGTGATCAGCTTTTCATATTCGGCAGTACCGCCAATGAAACCGTTGAACCAACCTGTTTTCCGGCCGAAAAAGGGGCCGGGCCTCAGTTCACTTACTTTTACCCGGAAACCATTGAATCCATAGTCATCTAAATATTGACGGGCAGCTTTGTCAAACTCTGAAAAATCGAGTTCAACCGACAACTCCCGGATGTCCTGTTCAAAATTGCCTTGAGGCAACAGGTTCTCTCCGGTTTTTGCATCCAGGAACTCAAAATCGTCGAACCAGGCTGTCCCTTTTTCCTCTCCTTTTTCATCGGGCATGACGGGATAGAGCTGGACACTGATATATCGGGCCTTTTCCGGAAGAGGCCGTGAAAGTATCATGTCGTTTATTACCAGCGGATGGACCGGATCAAGAAACAGGCTGTCCTTGCGCCATTGAGTGCTTCCATTGTAAAGCATGCCCTGAAGATGCCATGGGATCTGTTTTTTGTCGGCTGCGTAACTCTTTACCGTAACACAATACTGTTGTTTTTCTTTCAGTGTTTTAGCCTGCCATTTAAGCCAGTAAGGTATACCGGGTTCTATCGGAATCAGATCAGCACAGGTGCCGGCCACATTACCGTCGGTTTGCCTGTCGGTTACCTGAAGAGAGTATCTCCCGCTGAAAACGGTGTCGGGATCGAAGGTTCCGCCATTCCACCAGACTCCTTTTACAGTTTTCCGGATAGGGTACAAATCGTGAAACTGTTGAGGTGAAATCCGGTACTCTTTAAAGCAGCGGTAATACAGGTCCAGCACCTGCTTCAACTCTTCTTCGTTTTCCAGGTTGTGGTATTGGGAAATCATTCCCGAATAAAGTCCGAAAGCAGAACGAATTTGAGGGGTATCGGGCAGTGAAAAATTCCAAACCTCCAGTTCAACCGGTATGGATGTTTCCCATAAAGCTGATTTCAGGCTGATCACTGCGACATACTTTCCTGCCCCGGCATTTTTAGGAACTTTTACGGTAATCAATACTGGTTGGTTGGCACCGGATCCGACACTGAAAGGTCGATCGCAAAGGGGTACCGGATCGGGATACCAACCTGGTTTATGCTCCACCCCTGAAGGTTTGGTTACGTGTACATATTCCACTTTACGAATCGTCACATTTTCCGAAGATAGGAAGCCCTCTCCCTTTTTCCGGAAATCGGAGATGGTAATGGCAATGTTTTCCATATCTGTCCTGGGGGTCAGCACAAGCTGAAATCCTTCCGACTCATTTCGTGCAGCCTGAATAACAATCTTCTTGTTCCCTGAAGGGACCGGGGTATCCCGCATTACTTTACTGGTAGTTCCTGTCCACCAGATGCTGCATGTTGCGTCTACTCTGAGCAGCCCTCCGTTTCCATGGGCAACGGCCATACTTCCCGTCCAAAAGGAAACGAGAAGGCTCAACTTCAAAACCGATATAAACCGGAATCTGTTCATTTTAGAAACGCATCGAAGAGTGGTTTGCCGGTTACCCATTCGTTTAACTTAAATCCGAACAACCAGGCTATAGTGGGTGCCAGGTCACAGGTAAATACCGGGTGTTTGATTTCATATCCCTTTTTTACGCCTTTACCGGAAATGATCAGTGGAACGATCATTTCGTCGGCATGGATTCCTCCATGTCCTTTTTCAAAACCGCCATGATCAGCGATGATAAAGACGACGGTCTGTTCCAGCATCCCTGATTCTTTAAGACTGCTCATAATCACCCCGACCAGGCTGTCGGCTTTTTCAATTGATTTCCCGTACTCTTCAGAACGGTATCCTCCATGGTGACCACCATGATCTATGTTATCAAGATGGATAAAAGCGAGATCGGGATGTTTTGAAGCCAGGAATTCACAGGCTTTCTGAGTGGTTTCATCTTCCGATCCGGCAGAAATGCTCAGGTCGCAGGCCCCTTTCTCAATAAAATTCCCGAAACTTGACCAGTGGTAGATGGCCCCGATGACCGCTCCCGGCTTATGTTTCCTGGTTTCTCCGAAAATCGTGGGAAACATGTCGTACCCATCTTTGAAAACCGGTTCCAGAAGTTTATTGTCCACTGTCCATGAATTGTAGCCTATCCCGTGCCTTTCAACGGTCGCCCCTGTGATCATTGAACTCCAGGCCGCACCACTGCTGCTCGGGATAACTGTACGGGCAGCGAGAGAAAATGATCCGTTTTTCATCAGTGCATCCATGTGCGGTGTCTTCGCCAGTTGGAAACCGTGCGAACCTAAACCGTCTAAGCCGATCACCAAAACATGGGGAGCCGATTTTTTCGATGTGCGTGCCTGCAGATCAATGCCTGTGTAAAGAATCAGGCCTGTTAAAAGTAAAAGAATACCTGTAAATTTCATTTTATCTGTATTTTTTAATTATGTTGTTTATAATCTCCGGTAAAGTGGTTATTGAACGTTTAAAGCTCCCTCCAACCTTGTATCTGCTGAATTCCGGGCGATAATCACTGTATATTTGCCCGGCTCCACACCAAACTTCAGCTCTTTGTTCCAGAATCCGAAACTGCGGTAAGGCAGTTTCAGTGTAATTTCTCTGCTTTCACCCGGTTCGAGAGTGATCCTTTTAAAAGCTTTCAATTCCCTGACCGGGCGGACAACTGAAGCCAGATCATCATGTAGATAAAGCTGGACTACCTCATCCCCTTTGACTGAACCGGCATTCTTCACGGTAAAAGTGACCTCTGCAGTGTGGTCTTCCTTTACCTCCGGAGGTAATACCAGTCTGGAATATTCAAATGTGGTATAGCTCAATCCAAAACCAAAAGGGAACATGGGTTTCCCGTCATCATCGTTGTACCCGTAACCGCGTCCGGAAGGTTTGATGCTGTAATAGGCCGGGATCTGTCCGGAATGACGGGGCCAGGTTACAGGCAGCCTGCCACCGGGATTAATGTCGCCGAACAGTGCTTCGGCAATGGCTGTTGCTCCCTGTTCCCCGGGATACCATGCTTCCAGAAGGGCATCCGCCTTATCGATCCAGTTCCGGATATCGACAGGGGAGCCGTTCTGCAACACCACTACAGTTTTTACTCCGGTTGCGGCAAGTTCTCCGATCATCTTTTCCTGGTCGAGCTGGAAAGTTGTTCCCGTTGCCCCCTGGATGATCTGAGCGTTATCCAGGCTTTGTGCAGCTTTAACGGATTTGGAGGGTAGAGACAGCATACTCCGGTCATCTCCTTCACCTTCGTTGATCGAACCGAAGAAAATCACCACATCGCAGGTTTTAGCCAGGGCAGCCACATCCTGACCCGGCTGGTGCAGGATTACTTCTGCCTTGTTTTTCAGTCGGTTGCTCAGTGCGATGAAGGGTGTTGGGGCATCATCTCCTTTCCAGCCTCCGTATGGACCTGAATAATCACCTAAACTGAGCACATGGGCAGCAGGTCCGAACAGACCTATCCGTCTGACTTTTTTATCCGACAGGGGAAGTAATGCGTCCTTGTTTTTCAACAGCGTCATCACTTTCCGCGCAGCTTCCAGGGCCAACTGTTTGTGTTCCCGGCAACGGACCACCCGGTCTGCTTTTTCAGCATCCACATAAGGTTCGTCGAATAAACCCAGATCAAATTTTACCGTAAGCACTCTTTGCAACGATTCATCGATCTGCTTTTCTGAAATTCTTCCCTTTTTCACTAAATCTGTCAAATCGGGATAACCATTGGACAATTCCACATCCAATCCGGATTCAAAGCATAAAGCCTGGGCTTCTGGATAATCCCCGGCTATCTTGTGTGCAGTGCTGACACCTTTAACCCCGCTGTAGTCGGAAACTACAAAACCTTTAAATCCCCATTCTCCGCGTAATATGTCCTTCAGCAGAACGGAATTGCTATGACAAGGTATCCCATCGATCGAATTGTAAGCAGCCATGATTGACCGGGCACCTCCTTCTATGATGCATGCCCGGAAGGGTTCCAGGAAAGTTTCGCGGAGCACCCGCCATGAGTTGGATGAAGCATAGGAATCGTGGCCTCCGTCGCCATAATTATCGACATAATGTTTGGGGGTGGCCACTATGCCTCCCTGCTCCAGGGCCCGGGTATAAGCAATCCCCATTTGGGAGGTCAGGTATACGTCTTCTCCGTAACTCTCTTCGGTACGGCCCCAGCGGGGATCACGGGATATATTAACCACCGGTGCCAGGACCTGCCTGACCCCTACCGCGCGTAACTCCCTGGCAACCGCCTTCCCGACCTGAAAATAAAATTCATCATCAAATGCGGCAGCCATCCCGATACTTTGCGGGAAACAGGTGGCATTGCCCCACTGGGCCCCATGCAATGCTTCTCCGTGCTGGAGCACCGGTATTCCCCATCGGCTGGCTTCTATCGATTTACGGGTATCGGCATTGATTGCCTCAGCACAGGTAGTGGCCGTTACGGGCTCTTTTGCTTCGTTATGCAGGAAATGTCCAATGTTGCGTACATTGCCGATCTGATAATTGCGTTTGCCAAAGTCTTTCATGAATAGTAACTGGCTTCTCAGTTGATAAACCTTTTCTTCCAACGACATCCGGCTGATCAGATCATTTACTCTCACTGCGGTGGGAATGGCAGGATTCTGAAATGGATAGACGGCCTGAGCCGACAGGTTTGTCATGAAACACAGCAGCGTAAACACACCTGCAAATGTAATAGCGGTCTTTCTCATCTTTTTTTACTTGGTAGATTATTATAATTGAACTGTAATTTCTTTTCCCAGATAGGAAACTGTTTGCTGAAGAGATTCCCCGTTGTTGCCGGCTAGAATGATCCGGAAAGTGCGCTCTTTGATATTCCCTGGGTAGCTCCCCTCTGCCTCTCCGATGGTCACTTTTTTCCCCTGATCGTTATACCGGAAGGTAATTCGCTGGCACTGTCCGTTCAGGTAATTGAAATTGTCGGTTTCGTCTTCATACAGGGTGAAGGAGGCGTTGCTGCCGGGGAATATCCGGAGTTCGACCGGATCAGCAGGTGCCTCTGCACTGTACTGGATTTCAGGCCCCATCAATAATATGGAACCTGCTCTTATGAACAGGGGAATGATTTGTAACGGAGCTTCGGCCATGATTTCCTGCCCCCCGTCATATTGTATCCCGGTCCAGAAATCGAACCAGCGGGTTCCTTTAGGCAGGTAAACCTGACGTTCCCTGGCTCCGGCATCGGTAACCGGGCATACCATCAGATCGTTCCCGAACATAAACTGGTCGGTAATATTATGCACCCGGCTATCTGCCGCAAAATCGAAAGGCAAAGCCCGCATGAGGGTGTAACCTTCGAAAGTAACAAGCGATGAAAGGGAATAAATGTAAGGCAACAGACGATAGCGAAAGGTGATGTAATCTGTAAGAATTTTTTGTTTTTCCCTGCCGTATGACCAAATTTCATTGGCGCCGCTGCGGTCGCCGGGGAAACGGCGTCCGTGGGCACGGAAAATGGGACAGAACGTTCCATACTGGAACCAACGGGTGAACAACTCCTGATAGGCCGGATCAGCCGGATTGCCACCCTTGTACCCCCCGATGTCAGTTGTCCAGTATGGAAGAGCTGACATACAGAAATTCAGCCCTGCTGGAATCTGCAATTTCAGTTCATCAAAGGTTGATTCAATATCACCCGACCAGACCGTAGTCCCGAATTTTTGCTGGCCACTGAATCCTGACCGGGTCAGAATAAACATCCGTTTGCCGGTTTCAGCAGTTTGCCTTTCGTAGACGTTTTTCATATCAAAATAGGAGTACAGATTCAGGTATTTTGCCGTAGTGCCCAGATGACATTTGCTCCGGTAAAAACCCTCCTGATTTTCAGGTTCGGTGGCATCGAACCACCAGCCGTCCACTCCTTTTTTCAGATAGGCTTCTTTGATCAGCTCATAGTATAGTTTTCCCGCAGCGGGATTAAAGGCATCGTAAACCTGGGTGTGGAAGCCGGCCATCACATCGAGCAGATACCCTTCCCTGTCAAATAAATTCCAGTTTCTGATACCCGGGGTTAAGGAAGGCCAGACCGAAACCAGAAGCTTACAATGGTATTTTTGGTGAAGATCCCGGATCATTTTTTCAGGATCCGGGAAATCTTTTTCATCAAAGACAAATGATCCGAATCCCTGATCTCCCCAATGGTAGTAATCCAGGATGATCGCGTCGAGGGGGATCTTCTGTTCCCGTTGTTTTCTGACAACACCCGTCAATTCAGCTTCCGACCGGTAACGGTTACGGCTTTGCATGTATCCCAGAGCCCAGAGAGGATACATCGGAGCTTCCCCTGTCAGTTTCCGGTTTTGGGCTATGATGTCATCAAATGTCGTTCCCTTGATAAAATAGTATTGGATTTTATCGCCAATATCGGACCAGATGTAAGAGCTGTCGGCCGAATCATTGAAAACGGTCTGTGAGTAATTGTCCCATAAGAGGCCATATCCCCGTGTCGAAAGCAGGAACGGAACTGAAACCTCTGTGTTGTCCTGGATCAAATCCACTTTAACTCCCCGTAGGTTAAGATGACCATGCCGGTGTTGACCGAGACCATATAAGGCTTCATCCGGCTGCCATTTAAAGTCCTGGCGGATGTGAGTCTGTTTCCCGGTACATTCCTTTTCGAAAGAGACGAATTCGTTCCCTGCGGCTGAAAGCAACAACCGGTTTTCAAGGTCGTAGAAACAGACGGTCCCGGAGGGCAATTCCACGGAAACCAACAAGCTGTCGGTTGTGAGTTCAATTTTATCCTGGTCCTCTGCCACAGAAAAGGCAACAGGTGGGGCTGTTTTATCGTCCACAACCAGGCTGGGGATATTCAGTGCCGAGTCGGTGGTCGAAAAGGCAACTTTAATGATTTTGGGTGAAACCACTTCAAGTGCCAGCTTCTTCCCAGTCCCCCCGCTTTTTTGGTCAGGGAAGTCAATGATAAGGCCATTTTCGGTTTTAGAGAAATTTGTCTGACCACACCCCATGAGGATGCAAAAACTGCAAATCAGTATATATGTGCTGATTTTCATAATGGATCCTTACTGCCAGGATTATTTAATGGTAAATGAGTATTCCCCAAACTGCTCTACTCCTGTCAGAACGTTTTCTAGTTTAAAGGTGTAAGTGACCGGCACTCCTGCCTCCTGCTTCACACGGGCAATTACGGTACTTCTGCGCGGCAGGATGCTTGAAGCCGGCAATCCGGAGCCGTCATCTCCTGTTTTGATCAGCGTAAATTCAATATCTGAGCTGTTCTTCACTTCGAAGTAAATGAATCCATCCTGGTAGAGGAAAGGTTTCCCAACCTGAATGGCCTGATTGACCAACGGAAGGATGTATTCTTTGGGACCGATCAGCTTATTGAAGAATAGGGTAGCTGTCCGGCGGGCAAACATGGCCTCTTTCAGGGATTCTTCGGTGCGCTCTTTGGCAAAAACCAGCGTAATTGGGCGAATAGGAAACCTTCCGGTATCATACCTGTAATCATATACATCATGGATATCGGAATTCCCGGTGATGGCGAGTTTTTTATCCCCGGCCCATTGCAATGCCTCCGGGTACCACTCCTTTTCATTGAAAACTTCAATTCCGTGCATCCATCCTTTTTGGTAAATGGTTTCGTGTGCGGCCATCCACCGGGTGGTATCGGGTTGCTGTCTACGCCAACCCGGATGGTTCCAGATAACAAATGCCCCTTGCCGGACCGCCTCTGCCAGTGCATCCATATAATCGGGGAGGTTCAGGGCATTTACATCGGTGACGAAGAGTGCATTGAAATGTCCGGGAGGCATTCCCCTTGAAATTTCGCCCCCTTTGACCAGGATGATGTTTTTTGCCCTGGCTACCGGTACTGCAATCTCATACTGTTGATGAATCTGCCCGGGCATTTTCTTCGGATGCCCTTCTATGTGGTCGGTGAGGGCAATGACATCCAGTCCGTCCTTCCAGGCTTCGTCTATCCTGACCGTAGGCCAGACCACCCCATCAGAAAACATGGTATGGATGTGAAAATCACATTTGAGCGTCACATACCCGGGAATATCGGGAAGAGCTATCTCATGCCGGGCAGGTACGCGGACCACCTCGTCCATCACAATTGTCCCCGATGTCTGGGAACGGAGTTGGCCTGTTCCAAAAACCAGGCCAATCATGCATAAAATGCTGTATTTCAATTTCATGATAATTTTTATAAGGTATAAGAAATTAGATACGTTCCACTTTTTACATTAACCGTATTGTTTTTGTCTCCCGGGATTTCATATTCTGATCCATTCATCCGGTATTTGGATATCCCAGAGGGGATTACAATCCCGGCTTCCGTTCCTAACGGGATAGAGACTTCCATCTTCAGTGTCCCGTCTTCCAGCGACCAATTGACTGCAATCCGGCCGAAAGGTGTTTCCTTATAGGTCCGGGCCCAGGTAACTCCCCGGGGGATCTGGGGCCGGATGATCACCTTCCGGTAGGCAGGCGTCTCTCCGTCCGGGCAGATGCCTCCCACTGCCTGGTAAAACCAGGAGCCAATACCGTTGTAACAATTATGAATACGGCTCCTTTCGCCGTTCCAATGTTCCCAAGTTGTAGTGGCCCCGTTTTCCAACATGAATAAGTAGCCAGGGTAGTCTTTCTTTTTCAGCATGGAATACATCAGATCGGCCATTTGATTTTTAGTCGACCATTCGGTGAGCACTGGGATTCCGACCAGTCCGCAGGCAAAATGACCCTGCCGGTTTATTTCTGTCTCGCGGATCAGGCTTTGGTTTACCTTATCTTTTAACTCTGTAGGCACAATCCCTGCCAGCAGCGGATAAGCCAGGTCAATCTGGCTGCCGGTGCCATAGCTGTTTTTCACCGGATCATAAAATGTTTCATGAATCAGTTTCTGAAGCCTTTCCTTCTTCTGCCGGTATTGCGACTCATCTTCAAGCTTTCCCAAAACCCTGGAAATTTTCAGCATATTGTCGTAACATACGGTGATAAAACAGTTGTTTACCAGGTTGACCGAAGTTTCTGCCTTTTGGTCCACTCCGGCCGGGACAGCCCAATCACCCAGATACCACCCTCTGTAATCGGTGTCGGGCCATTTTTTCAACAGTCCGTTCGGTGAATAGTGCTGTACATATTCAAGCCAGTGTTGCATAACCGGATATAATTTCCGGAGAAGAGCGGTGTCACCAAAGTTGAGATATGTTTTCCAGGAAGCGGTAATGATAAAACCGCACCAGTAGGGTCCTCCTCCGGCAGCATAAGGATTAGGGGCCGTGTGGGGCATTCCCCCGTCTTCACGGATCACGTCGGACCATGCCTGCAGCCAGTTGGAATATAGGGGGCCTAAGTCGAACATGGTTTGGGCAGTTTCGGTGG
>CAYWTT010000101.1:0-9613 GCA_964461245.1 uncultured Prolixibacteraceae bacterium
TGTACGATGGTCTGATCGGTGCCGTATTTCTGAAGTGCATAGAAAACCCCGTTGATAGCCATCACCCAGAAGGTGAGGTTGACAAAGTTCCAGTCAAAGGGTCCGAACCCGATACGTCCATTATCTTTTGCCACATTCCAAACCGCAGCAGGACCTCCTTCAGGAGTAAACAAAAGAATTCCCAGACATACCACCCCGCCGATCATCAGCAAAATCCCCTGGATCACATCGAGCCAGATGACGGCTTCGATTCCCCCTACCATGGTGAGGATAATGATCGAACTTCCGAGAATCCACAGAATGAAGACGGCATCCATTCCGATCATCTTACTGAGGGCCAGTGAGAGAAGGAAAAATACCGTTCCCATTTTGGTAAAATGGGTCATCAGGAAGGCGAGTGAGCTGTACAGGCGGGCAAAAAAGCCGAATCTGCGTTCAAAATACTCGTATGTACTGACCTGAATTACATCCCGGAACAGCGGTACAATAAACCAGACTATGGAAACCAGCACCACAGGCACCATCAGTCCCTGCACCAGACGGATCCAGTTAGAGGCATAACCTTCTCCGGGATATGCCAGAAAAGTCACACTGCTGATCAGGGTGGCCATGATGGAAATTCCCACCGCCCAGGCTGGAATCCGGCCACCTGCCGTAAAGAATTTGCGGGTATCGGATTGTCTTTTGGAAAATCGAAATCCCAGGGCTACGGACAGCACCAGCGATACAACGATAATTAAATAATCTACCATATGCAGTGTGGGTGCCTGTTCCATATTATTTGTGGTTTTTTAAATCGGATTTCCTCTCATTTCCCATATCCCCGTCCAAGATCAGACATTCGGGCCATACATAGCTGCCGGGTTTGGTTGTAATGCATAATCCCGGGTAACGGCCTGTTTTCATCTGTATCACTCCCGAATCAAGTTCACGGAAAGGTATCAGCTTTGAAACGCCCAAGTATTTCAGAATTACCGAGGTGGTGGCCCCGCCCTCGATCAGCAGGTCGTCGACCGATATATTCTCAAATACTTTTCTGACAGCCTTCCCCATGCAATCCCTTATCTTGGCCGAATAAGCCGCATTATATCCGGCCGTCTGACTTACGCTCATGATGACCCTGCCATAACCGGCGATCCGCTTCGCCATATCCTCAGCCCAGGTATTCATCAGCATCAATGAAATGGTCTTTTCCTGATATATTCTTTCCGGCATAACCATCAGGGAAAAACCTCTTTGCTCCAGGAGAAGGGTGTATTCGGAATCTTTGGGATAGGCACTTCCAAAGACAAAAAGGACTTTGTTGCCCAGCTGGCAGATCTCACCCCCAGGATGGCTGATTTCTGGGAACCGTATGCTGAGAAGTGTGTCAAAAAAACCGGCTCCTCCGGCCGGAATGGTGTTTCCATCCATCTCACCAGCCCATTTTTCCATTTCCGACTCGCTTTCGACATCCCCGAAGATCAGGCTTTTGTCAGGAAGTCTCCGTTCTACGGAGAGAGAATAAATCCCGGGGCGCTGTGCTCCGATGATTTCCGTTACCAGCGAAGAATGAACCGGAAATTCAGGATCTTGAGCGAAGAAGGTTTCTGCGACCGGGATTCCGTTCACGTAATAGACACCATCTTTAATGATTCGTCCCAGATTGGGATTTCCCGCTACCACAATGGCTCTTGTTTTTCCGGAAATCCTCATCTGGGCAAGCAGTTCTTCAGCCACATTCCCTCTGAGCACTGAATCGAGCTTTTTATATATGAATAAAGGATTCAGTTTCAGGAGCTGCTTCGTGATTTTCTCCGTCTGAAAGATCGAATCAGCAGCAGTTCCGGAGCGGGTATCCGTGGCAATGATGAGCAGATCGGTATCCCCTGGTCTCACCACGCTGGTTTCAATAACGGTCTTCAATCCCCGTCTCAGTCCGATTCCGCCAATTTCAGCAGCGCCGGTAAAATCGTCTGCAATTACCGCAATCATACCTGTTCCTTTGTTTGGCTAAGTTTTACCGCGTATATAATGGCATGGAGCAATGCATCGGGAGAAGCAATCCCTTTGCCTGCGATTTCAAAGGCAGTGCCATGGTCCACTGAAGTTCTGATAATGGGCAGGCCAAGGGTGATATTCACTCCCCTCACTGTTTTCATGGATTGACGCTCCTCATCCCACTCAAAACCGGAGAATTTGAAAGGTATGTGTCCCTGGTCATGGTACATGGCCACACAACCGTCATAGCGTCCTCCCCAGGCAAGGGCGAACAGGGAATCTGGAGGCACAGGGCCTTCAACCCGGATTCCCGATAAACGGGCTTCCGCTATGGCAGGAATGATCTCCTTCTTCTCTTCAGTCCCGAATAATCCGTTCTCACCGGAATGAGGATTCAATCCGGCCACACCAATCCGGGGATTGGTGATCCCCAGTCTTCTCAGCCCTTCATTCATAAGGAAGATCGTTTCCAGGATCCGCTGTTTTCTGACCAGGTCGCAAGCTTTCCTGAGGGAAACATGCGTGCTTACATGAATGACCTTCAACCGATCATCTGCCAGCAACATGGCATATTTTTCAGTGTGGGTGAAATGGGAATATATTTCCGTGTGTCCTGAAAAACGATGACCTGCCGCATGGAGGGCTTCCTTGTTGACCGGACAGGTCACTGTTGCGTCTACCCTGCCATCCAGGGCCAACCCGATGACTTTTCTGATGGCCCTGAAAGCCAGGTCGCCTCCTTCAGCACTTACCACACCCGAAGTTATTCTTTCGGGATGATCAGCCTGAAGCTCTATCACATCGAGGACTCCAAACCGGAAAAGAGCTTCTTCCGGGGCCGCAATCACATGCAGCGACAACTCCGAACCAAGCAGATCCATGATATGTTGCATGATTACGGAATTACCGACCAAGACAGGACGGCACCGGGAATAAACTTCAGTCCGTGATAGAGCTTTTACGGCAATTTCCGGACCTATCCCGGCAGGATCTCCCATCGTAATGGCCAATATTGGTTTTTCAACACTCATTCCTTTTCCTTTCCATCATCATTTTCAACCGGATGGAAACCTCCTGCCGGTATTCCTCTTCTTCAGCTTTCCCCATCCTGTATAACGGAGGCATGACCCAAGGTTGGCACAGTCCCATTTCTGCCAGTATCATTTTAAGCGCTGGAATGGAGTGGTTCAGCTGGCGTTTCTCTTGATACAGCAAGGTTACCTCATCGGTCAGTTCCTGCAACTTATGTGCTTTCTCCTGTTCTCCCCGCTCTATGGCCTCAGCCAGCTCCACATACCAATCCGGGAAGATGTTCCCCGTACTGGGAACGATGCCATCCGCTCCCAAGGTGAGAGCCATGTATGAACAGGCAGTCCATCCCAGAAGATAGGAAAAATCGCTGCGTTCCCTGCAAAAATGGATAAGATGGATCATCCGGACCTCATCGCGCTCTGAATCCTTGATCCCGCCAATATTGGGATGATCACTGAGTTTCTCAACCACCTCCAGCGGAATGGAAAAACGGGTAGTGGCAGGCATATTGTACAAAATAAGCGGTAAGGGAGATCTCTCAGCCAGTTTCTCAAAATAGTTCATGGCCTGATACCCGTCCATTGGAAAATAAAACGGCACATGGGCAACCACCGCATTGGCCCCAATATCGGCAAATTTCTTTGCTGTCCGGATGGAATCTTCCAGGCAGTTGGCAGAAACACCGGCATAAACCATGCTTCTTCCTGCCACCTCCTGCACCGCAGATTGAAGAGCAACTTCTTTCTGATTTTCAGAAAGCGAGGAGGATTCGCCTGTCGTACCAAACAGGAACGGGTGCGCACCTGCACAGACAATCCACCGGATCAGCCGGACATTGCTTTCTGTATCAACTGAAAGATCACTGCCAAACGGAGTTACCATGGGGACAACTGTACCCCTGAATTTTTTATGCAGCCCCATAGTTCTGAAAAAGGTTTAAGTTTTAATTATCTGGCGGTTACCTACCCCACCCTGATTTTATAATTATAATCGTTTACACCTGTCACCATATTTATAATCAATAAATTAAAAAATGACAACAATCATGTCAATGTAAACGTTTACATTGCAAATGTAAAGTAATCAAATTAATTATCAAATTCTTTTCTCATTTTTTTTAATCATTTTGATATATCTCTTTGCCGGGGAAATAGCTTATCTTTATATCTGTCTGTTTTCTAACTTTGGAGTGATTGAAACAGGGAATAGTATGAGACAAAATTTGAGATATTTCACGGCATTTGTCTTGTTTTGGCTGGTGACATTACCGTTAAACGGACAGAAGCCGGAAACCGGAAGGATCCCCCGTTCTCCTGCCGTAGCCGGTTCCTTTTATCCCTCCCAGCCCCAGGAATTAAGGAAAATGGTGGATGAGCTTTTTCAGCAGGCAAGGGTAATTCCGGGAGGGCAACCCCTCGCACTGGTGGTTCCCCATGCGGGATATGTGTTTTCAGGCAGGGTGGCTGCTGCCGCTTTCAAACAACTGGATCCCGGCCGCACCTTCAGTCACATCTTCCTTATCGGTCCTAACCACAAGGTTTATCTGAACGGTATCAACATCTATACCCGCGGGGACTTTTCAACCCCCCTGGGGATTGTTCCTCTGGATCCGCTGGCTGGCGAACTCGCAGCCAAATTCCGGTTTATCCAAACCGATCCCGCTCCTCATCGCCAGGAACACTGTCTGGAAGTGCAACTTCCCTTTCTCCAGTATGGTTTGAAAAAACCCTTCTCCATCATTCCGATCCTTATAGGAGGAGAATCTACGGAAACAGCCAGACAACTGGGAACTATCCTCTCTCCCTATTTTACAGAAGATAATCTCTTCATTATCAGCACCGACTTTTCCCATTATCCGGAATACAGCGTGGCTCAAAAAGCCGACAGACTGACTGCCGATGCCATTCTCAGTAATAATCCCGCCAGTTTCATAAAAGTAAAGGAGAAGAATGAAGCGGATTATGCACCCGGGCTGGCAACTTCCATCTGCGGATGGATGCCTGTGCTCACCCTCCTTCATCTGACGGAAAAGAATTTCAGAATCGAATACCAAAAGATACTTTATGAAAACAGCGGCGATTCCCCATACGGTGATCATGAAAAAGTGGTCGGATACTGGGCAATTTCCGTAATACCGAAGGCTTCAACGCCTGTTTCTGACGATTTTAATCTGACCGATAAAGACAAAATCACACTTCTGAAAATAGCCAGAAGCACAATTATTCAGTACCTTCAGAACCGTAATATTCCGGCGGTGGATGAAAAATTGCTTTCCGGGAACATGAATATCAAAGCCGGTGCATTTGTCACCCTCAGGAAAAACAAACAGCTGAGAGGATGCATCGGCAACTTTATGTCAGATGAGCCACTGGTTCAGACCATCAGGGAAATGGCAGTCGCTTCAGCCACACAGGACAGCCGGTTCTACCCGGTGGATGCAAAGGAGATGGATAAGGTCCAGATTGAAATCTCCGTATTGACCCCCCTGCACCGCATCATTTCTGTTTCTGAATTCAAACTGGGAAGGGATGGTATTTATATGAGAAGAGGGAACAAGTCGGGAACTTTTCTGCCACAAGTGGCTGAAGAAACAGGATGGAATACGGAAGAATTCCTGGGCCACTGTGCCAGGGATAAGGCCAATATCGGTTGGGACGGGTGGAAGGACAGCGATACAGAACTATATACATACCGGGCTATCGTCTTCTCGGAGGAAGACTACGTTCCCGGTCAATCCAAAAAACAGGAGTAATGAGCGGTCCTTACCATCTTTTATTGCTTTCTTCGATTTCTATCTTAGGGTACCTGCTAACGCTTTCCCTGGTCAAAGCCGGCATTCTCTCAAAACTTATCCACCGGCAGATATGGAATGTCATTCTCCTGACCGCTTTCCTTATTTCGGGGATTCTCGGCATTCTTCTGGTCATCCAGCTGAATTACAAACTGGAGTGGGAATTCATGAAACCACTGATGGTCTGGCATGTGGATGCCGGAATTGTGCTGGCCCTGGTTGCTGCTTTTCACCTGACCTGGCACTTCACCTATTACCTGCAGCTGTTCAGAAAATCACAAAAAACAAAAAAAAACACCCTTTCAATTTTCCCCGGAGAACTTCCGGATAATCTATTCCTACTTATTCTGATCCTTGGATTTTATGCCACCGTGGTTCAGGTATTGTTGATCAGGGAAATCACTACCGTTTTCCAGGGAAACGAACTGATGATAGGATGGACAATGGGAATCTGGATGTTTCTTACCGGAGCTGGAAGCTGGCTGGGAAGGAAGCAGAGAATGGGGAATATCCGGTCGACGATTTTCAGGTTGTTCCTTCTTCTTTCCTATCTTCCGATTGTGCTTACCCTGGGAATGGATGCCGGCAGGAACATCTTTTATCCACCGGGCGAAATGATCAATCCTTTCTGGTTTCTGGCAATCATCCTGTTAATCCTATCACCGGTCTGTCTGCTGACCGGATATGCCTATTCCCTCCTGATTACCGTTTCACATCCTGAAGAATCAGGTTTTGTCAGGGTATACTCCCTGGAATCACTCGGAAGCCTTGCCGGTGGGATTGCCGTTTCATTTCTTCTCATCCGGTGGTTCGGAATTATCCAGTCGCTGCTCATTACTGCTTTCCTGGTTCATGCAGCCACCGGTTGGTATTACCGGAGGAAAATGCTGGCTGTTTCATCCATTTTGATACTTCTCATTCTTATCCTTTTTGCTGTCTTTCCCCTTGATCTGAAGATCAGATCCCTCCTGTTCCCGAACCAAAAAATCATGACAAGCAGGGAAACCAATTTCGGGAACATTACGGTTTGCGAAAACAGCGGTGAATTCAGCTTTTATGAAAACGGCACCCTGCTGTCCACCACCGGGGATGTGATCATCAATGAAGAGTACATCCACTATGCCATGCTTCAACATCACCATCCCGTGAATATCCTGCTGGTCTCGGGAGGGATCACAGGCATGACCGGAGAAATCCTGAAATACCCGACCGCAGCGAAGGTCGACCTGGTGGAGCTTAATCCTGAAATCATCAGGCTTGCCCGCTCTTTCAAATCTTCATTGGACGACCGGCGTATCTGTGTTACCGAAGGTGACGGACGAAGGTTCATCCAGCGAACGAAGAATAAGTACGATGTGGTCGTTTTTGCCGTTCCCGACCCTTCCAGCCTGCAATTTAACCGGTTTTACACCTCCGAATTCCTTGCCGTGCTCAAAGAAAAACTCCGGGAGGATGCTGTCGTCCTTTTCGGGATATCCCCATCCGGAAATTACCTTTCACCGGAAAAGGCCAGCCTTGAATCGGCTGTTTACCATACATTATCCCTCCATTTCAAAAATATTGCGGTCATTCCCGGAGAAAGGGACTTCTTCGTGGCATCCGACTCACCCGTGACGGTTAAAATGGGGAAACTGGCGGCAGACAAGAAAATACCCACAGTCTGGGTTAACGAGGAATACCTGGATGACATGACGGTTTCCCAGCGCAGCCTGGAGATCAGGAACAAGATCGAAGAGTTGAAAATCACCAACAGCGACCTTAAACCACTGCCGGTATTCTACCATTCCCTTCAATATATCTCGCACTTTTCCGGCAGGAACTATCTGATCATGATCCTTCCTCTAGCCTTTCTGCTCCTTCCTCTTTTCCTGATGAATCCGGTTTCCGGGGGAATGTATGTGACCGGATTCACAGCTTCGTCGGTTGAGATACTCCTGATTTTCTGGTTTCAGACTTTTTTCGGGAATGTCTATTCGGCCATCGGCTTGATATTTGCCATTTTCATGGGAGGACTGGCCATCGGTTCCATCGCCGGGAAAAAAATGGGAACTTCCCGGAGACATCATATTGGGGGTCAGATTCTCCTGGCGCTTTATATGGTCGGATTACCCCTTATCTGGAAAACAGAAGCCGGCCATCTGGGGGACGCAGGTGCCTGGTTGCTGTTTATTCCCATTTTACTTTTCCCCTCCCTGCTGACAGGCTTCCAGTATGTGATGTCCACCCTTCATTATGATTCCGACAGGCGTTATTCAGCTTCATCGATCTATGCTGCAGACCTGTGGGGTTCAGCTCTGGGTGTAATACTGATCACCCTTATTCTGATCCCTGTTTTCGGAGTCCGGACCAGTTGCCTTATTCTGGCCGCCATGAATGGGTTATCGGCACTATTTTTGATATTGTCAAAAAAATAAAGCTCATTTATAAACATCCCGGATGTCGATTTAGAGGATAATTTATGCATAAGATTTCAAAAAGGGATTTTCTCAGGTTGAGCGCTGTATGTGCTGCCGGAATGGTTTGCCCGGGGCATCTCGCCGCCGGCCCCGACAAGAAACAGCCCGGTAAATACAGCCGGGAAGCCCTCTTTTATATTCAAACGCCCCGGGGAGTGCAATGTACGGTGTGTCCCAACGAATGTATCGTAAAACCGGGCGAGGAAAGCACCTGTCATAACCGGATTAACATAGGGAACAGACTTTATTCGGTTGCTTACGGTAACCCCTGTGCCGTACATATTGATCCTATCGAAAAGAAGCCGCTCCTTCATTTCCTCCCCCAGTCAAAGGCATTTTCCATTGCCACCGCCGGTTGCAACTTTGCCTGCCTCAACTGCCAGAACTGGGAAATTTCACAAACCAGCCCTTCTAAAACACAAAACGTGGAATTGTTTCCCGAGTCGGTCGTGACCACCTGTCTCAGAAACCAGTGCGAATCGATTGCCTACACTTACTCCGAACCGGTTTCATTCTTTGAATATATGTATGAAACAGCCCGGATTGCACACGAAAGGAACATTAAAAACGTCATGGTCAGCAACGGGTATATAAACCCTGAACCGCTAACACAACTGATCCCATACCTGGATGCAGCCAACATCGATCTCAAGGTTTTCGACAGCACCATCCATCTGAAGTTGACCGGTGGTAAATTGCGACCGGTGCTGGATACCCTGATAACCTTACGAAAAAGCAAAGTCTGGCTGGAAATAACCAACCTGATCGTTCCCTCCTGGAGTGACAACATGGAGACAATAAAAAAAATGTGCAAATGGCTGGCTGACAACGGATTCACCCATACCCCTCTCCATTTCAGCCGCTTCTCTCCGCTCTACAAGCTCACCCAATTGCCGGCAACTCCCATGAATACCCTACTGAAAGCAAAAGAGACCGCGGTTCAGGAGGGGATGAAATATGTGTACGTCGGGAATGTGCCCGGAAAAGGTTTTGAAAACACCCTGTGCCCTGAATGCCAGAAGATCGTAGTGGAAAGACAGGGCTATTCCCTCCTTGCCAACAACCTGGAAAACGGCAGGTGCAAATTCTGTCAGACTCCTGTTGACGGCGTGTGGCAGTGATCCCGGATTCAGTTGTGGCGTCTTATTTGGATTAAGGGTTGTCCTTGCTCCATGCCACTTGCTCCTTGCCTTATTTTAAGGTTAGCAGGTAGTCAGCAATTGTAACCTTCGCTTCTCCCGATATTAAATTCAAACTGGAGTGTGGTATGCTCAATACCAAATTCCGTTTTCAGCATCTCCCTGATCTGTTTCCTGAGCGGACCGGTAGAAGAAACGGGAATGTCCTGTACCAG
>CAYWTT010000102.1:0-9607 GCA_964461245.1 uncultured Prolixibacteraceae bacterium
AGTAAATACCGGCCTTAGGGTCATTTATCCGGATAGCCGGGACGACAGGATAGTATAACTCTTTGATAATCCATTCTTTGGATTCAACTTTCAGATCTCCTGAAAAACAGAAGGCATCATTTTTGACGGAAATGGAAAATTCAGCCTTAACAGGCAGGCTTTTGTTTTCAACGATAAAGTCTGTGGCCTTCAATCGTAAAATTCCTGCATTCTTTTCCAGCATGATATTTTTGCCGGGTGTGACTTCAACCTCCCTGTTGTTCAGGCTGTTTTTCAGCACCACTTTCCATAAATCATTCAGGGAAGTATTTGCCTGAATAACCTCTCCCTTCCCCAGGACGATTTTCACATTTCCCTTCTGGTCTAAGGTCAGGGTGGCTTCAGATGTTTTCAACTCAAATTTTTCAGGAGCAGCCCACAACTGGAGGGTTGCGATCGCTGAAAAAAGTAAAACCAGGATTGTGCTTTTCATAATGTTATTTTTGATTGTTTAGACAACTTTATCAGATATGATCATCAGATTCAACCCGGGTGGAGAATGTTATTCCTTAACCGGCTATCCTGTCAGTCCTTTTCAAATACCAGCAGACGTATGGAATTTTCATTCAGGGGAGCGGTTTCCTCGACTCCTTTTTTGCCTGGTTCAGCAGCGGAGACGAAATGATAGCCAGGCACTGAAACCGAAAAACTTCTTTCCTCACTGAGGCTTGTATTCCAAACCACCACACCGATTTTATTATCTTTCAGGAATCCGTTTGCCATCATATCAGGACCGGAGACATTTATTCCATCCCTGGCAATAAATTTTCCATGCCTGAAAAATCCGGGATTTTCATTTTCAAATTCAATGAGCGTGTGAACATACGCTGTGGCTTCCCTGGCGGGAAGAAGGTTCATTTTTGACAGGTCAGGCGGGCCGGCCACATTTGCATAATCTTCTGCTTTGGGAAGCGTTCCCTTTAAAAGATAGGCCACATCCCCGGCATACCTGGTTTCGATTTCATGTCTTAATCCCATCATTGCGGCAAAATTGGCATCGGTTCTGGTGATCATGGGATTAGGATTGCGTTGTGTTTCAAGTAGTTCCGGGAAGGTATACCTGAATAATTCCGGGAAAGCATTCTTTCCGGGTGCCAGGCCGATCCCCCAGCCGTGATGGTAGTCAATCTCTTTCAGGATGGCATCATTGGTAGCTTCTGTCATCACAATGAAGTCAGGGTTGATTTTTTTCATTGCGGTTCTGATTTCGCGGATCATATCGTTCCGGTTGTGGGTGTCGCTCATACCGGGGAGGTGGTCATGATTTTGGGCATAACACAACTGGGGAGCCATTACGCCCATCTGGTCGTATAAGATCCCGTCCGCTCCCAGGGAGACTGCCTGCAAACCCAGGTCCATCATCGTTTTCCGCCATATCTCCGAACCAGTGCACCCCTGGGCAAAAATCACCGGGGTAGCATTTTTCTGCTTGATATAATATTGGATCTGCGGTTGCCGGTTTTCCATTATCACCATGGTTTCAATGCCGTTGTACCGGTAAAAGTCGGTGGAGGTGTCCATGATCTTGCCATTTGCGTAAAGGATAATTTTCTTTCCGCGCTGGTGGGCTCTTTCAATGGCTTTCATCAGCCCCTCGCGTCCTCCCATCTGGCTGTCGGGGTGGTAATTCGGGTAGAGATGATCGTGCCCTCCGATGGTCCAGCCAAAAAGGCCGATGGTATTCAGGTTGAAGTGGTCGGCAATATCGCAAAGCTTGTCTATTTCCGGATAGGTCCACATGACTTCCATATTCTGCTGCTTTAATATGGCCAGCAGCCAGCCGGAATCATCTTTGACCCATTGAGGTGGAGTTACCGAAACAAAATGTTTGTTATACCAGCTCCTGTAATACTTTGAAGCCTTATACCATTCCCCGCTGTATGGTTTAACCATCACGTCGGGCAGTGAGCAGAAGCCGTTGCATACCGGTGTGTTGAAGCCGGAGGTGAAAGATTTCTTCGTCTCATCATACGAAAGGTTAATCATCTTGTTCTCCTGTGAGCGATCATGATTCCCCACATAGAGTCCGCCCCCGGGGTAGTTCAGGGAAAACCAAGGCATGGCGCACCCCTGTGCTGCCGGGTACCACAGACTTTTACTGCCGAAATTCCCCGGATCGCCGTAATACTCCCCGAGACCCACCGGCCAGTAGATTCCGCACTTTCCGCCGCTGATCCGGATCCCCTCCATCAGGGGATAATTCAGCTCCTTGAAAATCCATTCGGGAGAATTGGCCTTGAGGGATCCCGAAAAGCAGAATCCATCGTCTTTAACGGAAATGGTAAATTCGGCTATGGCCGGCACCATCTGGTCTTCTGCAGTAAAATCGCTGACTGTCATCCGGTAAATACCCTCTTCCTGGCCAACTTTCATGTTTTTCCCGGGAGTGAACGAATATTCCCTCTGGGTTTGGGTGTTTTTAAGAACGACCTTCCATAAACCGTAAACGGAACAATTTACCTGGAGGATCTCCCCTTTACCCTGGGCAATCTTCAGATTCCCTTTTTGATCAATAGTAAGAGTCGCTTCTGAGGTCTTCAGAATAAATTTCTCAGATGCGGCGTTGACATGAAGATGAGCCAACGCCATAACAAACATGAATAAAACAGCTTTTTTCATTTCTATTGAATTTTAATTCTTTTCAAAAATCAACAGCCGGATAGAGTTAGCTTCCAGAGGAGCTGTGGCATCTGCCTCCTGCTTCCCCGGTTCCGAAGCTTTCAACAGCGTATACCCGGGCGCCGAGACCGAAAACTCCCTTTTTTCCGACAGGTTCTTATTCCAGACCACAACCCCGATCCTGTTCCCGTTTACAAATCCCTTAGCCAGGATATCAATACCACTGAATTCAATCCCCTCTTCATCGATGAATTTGCCGGTTCTGAAAAATCCGGAATTTTCATTTTCAAACCTGAAAAGATCATGGGTATAATCAGTAATTTCTTTGGCGGGAACTTTCGTGAATTTGTCCACATCCGGGGGTCCTGTCACAGTGGAATAACTCTCCTTTAAAGGGATTTTGCCATATTTCAGATACTCGGTATCGGCCGGGTACCTGCTCATGATCTCATGTCTCAGTCCGTAACAGGTGGAATAGTTGGCATCCCATCGGTCAAGCCCCGGATCAGGGTTCACGGTAATTGCAACAGATTCCGGGAATGTATAGCGGAACATTTCCGAAAACAGACCCGGGGAACGGGTGCTCATGGGCACACCCTGGAACATGTCCACCACACCCAGCATGGCATCATTGATCCCTTCCGACATGAGGGCAAATTCGGGATCTTTTTCCTTCATTTTACTGCGGATATCCTCAACCATCTTGATCCGGTATGTGGTGAAGGCTTCCTGCGGCAGGGAATGATCATGAAAAGCGGAATAACACATGTCGGAACAGGGATTAATCTGAGAAAGCTGGTCGATGTAGAACGCATCAGCCCCAAGCGATTGTGCTTCAATAGCAAGGTCGGTCATGGTTTTCCTCCACAATGCCGAACCTGGACAGGCTTCGGCAAAAATAACGGGGGTTGCATTCTGGTGCTTTTTCCAAAACTCCAGGTGCGGTTCCTTATTTTTGTTCAACAAAATGGTTTCAATACCATTATACCGGTAAAAATCAGTGGAAGTATCGATTATTTTGCCATTGGTATAGACAATGATCTTGAATCCCCGCTGGTGTGCCCTTTCAATTGCCTTTTTCAGTTCTTCACGGCCTCCCAGCAGATTGTCGGGCATATAATTGGGGTAATACCGGTCGTGCCCTCCTACGCCCCGGCCCCATAAACCGATGAGCTTGAAATTGAGCTTTTCCGCAATATCCCACAACTGGTCCACCTGGTTGTAATGGTACATCACCTCCCCGTTCTGCTGTTTGAGGATCGTGAGCATATATCCTTCACAATTCCTTGCCCACTCAGAAGTACCGGCCAATTCAAAATTTTTCAGGTACCATTCACGATAGAATTTTGAAGCTGCATACCATTTGCCAGAATACGGTTTTATCATTACAGGGGGAATAGGAAATTCATCGCTGTTTACCGGAAAAGTAACAGAGGTCTCATAAGACTGATCTGTTTTATGGTAAGTCAGGGTGAATTTTTTGGCACTTCGTGAAGGATCGTGGCTTCCCACATATAAACCTGTGCCCGGAGCATTTACAGAAAACCATGCCATGGTGCCTCCGAGGCTTGGATAATCAAAGCTTCTGCTACCGAAGGATTGCGGATCGTCATAGCGTTTCCCGAGAACTTCCGGCCAGTAAATTTTTACCGATTTGTCACGGATCTTCACTCCCGATAACACAGGATAGGTAACCTGCACAATTTTCCATTCCCTGGCGTTGCTTTTCACGGTTCCCGAAAAACAAAATGCGTCATCCCTGACCGAAATGGTAAATTCTGTCCTGACCGGGATAGTTTGATTTCCGAGGATCAAATTATTGCAACCCAACCTGATGGTGCTGTTTTCAAAACTTAGCTCCTGGTTCTCGGGAGGAGTCAGTGTATATTCCTTACCTGTCAGGTTATTCTGAAGTACAATTTTCCATAATCCGGTCAGCTGGCTTTTAGCCTGGATTATTTCTCCTTTACCTTGTACGATCCTGAGGTTCTGATCCACAGTAAGGGTTGCTTCCGAAGTTTTCAGTGCTAACTTCTCAGGAGCACCGCAAACCTGATGGTTAGCCATTCCTAAAAAGAGGAACAGGAACAAGATTCTTTTCATGTTTTCCGGCAATTTGAAAGAAATATATACTTTTTGATCCATTATTATTTAATCCTATCAAACCGATTCACTTTTTCAAATCCCGGGTTTGGAATTAGTTTTCCCTCTCACCCGGGTTCAAAATCACCTTATCACTGAACAACTTTTTCAAAAACCAGCAACCTGATGGAATCCGGATCCAGGGGAGAATTTGCTTCTGCTTGGTGATTCCCTGGTTCCGTGGTTGAAATGAGCTGATAATCCTGCACTGAAACCGAAACCTTCCTTTTTTCAGTTTTATGCGTGTTCCAAACCACAATCCCGATTTTGTTGCCATTGGCAAATCCCTTTGCCACGATGTCATTCCCGGTAACTTCTATCCCGTCCAGATCGATGAACTTTCCGTATCTGAAAAATTCTGCATGATGATTTTCGAATTCGATCATATGAACCAGGTAATTTTTTGCCTGTTCGGGAGAGACCCCGTTAATTCTGGACGGATCGGGTTTGCTGATAATACGGGAATAGCTTGCCGGGGTCGGCAGAATACCTTTTGTAATATAGTCCACATCTGCAGGATATCTGCATTCAATTTCACTTTTCAATCCGTACACGGCAGCAAAGTTGGCATCGTCCCTTGGGATCATCGGATTTCTGTTCCGTTGTGTCACCTGAAACTCGGGAAATGTATAGCGAAAAAGTGCAGGGAATCCCTGATCTTCTGTGGAGAAACCGGTGCCGTTACCATGAAACAGGTCGATACTGCCCAATATGGCATCGTTGACCGATTCAACCATAAAAATAAAATCGGGCTTGATCCGGTGAATATCGGTCCTGATCTCATCCAGCATTTTTGTCCGGGAGGATGAAAAGGCCTCATGCGGTAAAAGATGATCGTGATAGGGAGAAAAGCACAGGTGAGGGAAACTGCCCATCTGGTCAAAGATTATCCCGTCGGCTCCGAGCGTCACAGCCTGAAGTGCCAGCTCATGCATGGTTTTTCTCCAGACCGGGGATCCGGGGCACCCTTTGGCAAAAACCACTGGTGTGGAGTCGTAAAATTTCCTCCAGGTTTCCAGGATGGGCATTTTTTTTTCATCCATCATGATCGTTTCATTGCCCAACTGCCGGTAGAACTCAGTGGCCGTATCCATCAGACGGCCGTTGGCATACAAAATAATCCTGAGGCCTTTGCGGTGTGCGTTTTCGATTGCCTTGACCAGTTCTTCCCTGCCGCCCATCAGGTTATCCGGATAATAGGCCGGATAAAGTCTGTCATGACCGCCATGTGCCCAGCCAAATAATCCGATGATATTAATGTGGTTATCCCGGGCTACATCACATAATTGATCCAGGTTTTTATAAGGCCACATCAGGTCTCCGTTTTGCTGCTTCAGGATGGTCAGTAACCAACCGGTACTGTTGATCAGCCATTCCGGAGGGGTAACAAGGGAAAAATTCCGGTCGTACCAGGCCCTGTAATACCTGGCTGCCGTATGCCAATCCCCCTTGTATATCTTAATGAAGATGTCGGGGATGGTATATTTTTTCGAATAGACCGGGGTATTGATCTTGGCCTTGAAGGTATGGTCCGGTTCCGAATACTCCAGGGAATAATCTGTCATCAATCGCAACGGATTATGGATCCCGAGGTAAATCCCTTCATCTTGTCCGTCTATGCAGAACCAGGGCATAGCGCCCTCCCGGCCAGGATAAGTTAAGCTCCTGCTGCCGAATGACTGAGGAGAGTCAAAACACCGCCCGAGACCACTGGGCCAGTATATTTTAACCGGTTTATCCGCGATTTCTATTCCTGAAATCACAGGATAGGTCACCTCTTTAATGTTCCATTCCTCGGAATTGCTGTTTACTGTTCCGGAAAAACAGAAAGCTTCATCCTTCACTGAAACAGTAAGCCCGGCAAAAACAGGGAAACTTTGATTTTCAAAATAAAAATCGCTGACATCAATGTGAATGACTCCATTTTCTTTTTTTGTTTTCACACTTTTGCCCGCAATCAGTTCATATTCCTTTCCTGTTGTTGTGTTTACCAGGGCAATTTTCCATAATTCATTCACAGGGCAGTTCACCTGGATTAAACCACTTTTATCCCGGGCAATTCTGAGCATTCCTTTCCCATCAATGGTCAGCCGTGCATCTCCGGTTTTCAGTTCAGGTCTTTCCGGAGCTGCCTGAATCCGGATGAAAGCAAGTATCAGAATAAAAATGAAAAATACCCTTTGCATGAATAAAGTCATTAATGATTATTTCTGTGCTTCTCAAAGATCAATAACCTGATCGCGTTCGCCTCCAGCGGTGTATTGCTCGCTACATCGGAATTACCCGGTTCAGCAATATGAATGAGTTGGTAATCCGGAACTGAAACCGAAAAGTCCACATTCTTTGTCTGATTCCTGTTCCAGACCAGTACTCCGATTTTGTTCCCGTTTTGGAATCCGTTCGCATGAAAACCTGTTCCTTCCAGTTTAATTCCATCCAATGCGATAAATTTTCCGTACCTGAAAAATTCAGGATACCTGTTTTCAAATGCGATCAGATCCCGGACATATTTTGTTGCTTCATCGGCCGGGAGAAGATTCATTTTGCCCACATTGGGCGGACTAACCACATTTTCATAATCTTCATGGGTGGGAAGTGTACCGTTAAGGAGGTATTCCCTGTCGGCCGGGTACCTGGTCTCTATTTCGTGACGTAATCCGTTGATTACCGCAAAGTTGGCATCGGTGTTTGTTATCAATGGATTGGGATTTCGCTGGGTAATCAGCAATTCCGGGAAAGTATAGCGAATCATTGCGGGGAAGCCATTTATATTATCGACAGAACCTGTGGCGCATCCATGGTGGAAGTCAATACTCCTGAGTATATCATCGTTGGTATCTTCAGTCATTACCACAAAATCAGGATTTATTTTTTTTACTGCTTTACTGATTTCGCTGATCATCAGGAGCCGGTTACGGGCATCTCCGATCCCGCAACGATGATCATGATCTTCTGCGAAGCACGGGTAAATTCCCATGCCACCTACCTGATCATATAATATCCCGTCGGCGCCAAGCGAAACTGCCTGTAATCCCAGGTCGAGCATGGTTTTTCTCCAGAGCGCTGAACCGGTACAGGCCTGTGCAAAAATGACCGGCGTGCCGTTTTTTTGTTTGATATAATACTGGATATCAGGTTGTCTGTTTTGGTTTTTTACCATGGTTTCATATCCGTTGTACCGGTAGAAATCAGTCGAAGTATCCATCAGCTTGCCATTTGCATACAGGATGATTTTTTTACCCCTTTCGTGCGCTCTTTTAATTGCTTTTACCAGTTCTACACGACCTCCCATCAGATTATCGGGGGTATAGTTGGGGTAATAATGGTCATGACCTCCGACTGCCCATCCAAAGAGACCTATTGCCCCCAGGTTAAAGCGGTCTGCGATATCACAAAGCTTGTCGATATCGGGATAAGGCCACATCACTTCCATATTCTGCTGTTTCAGTATGGCCAGCACCCAGCCGGATTCTTCCTTAACCCATTGTGGTGGCGTAATAATTGAGAAATGCCGGGAATACCAGTTTCTGTAAAATTTTGCTGCCGCATACCAGTCCCCGCGATAAAGATTGACTATCACGTCGGGCATTTCATACTCGCCGGCGTAAATCCTGGCGTTGATGCGTGTTTTGAATGTCGAGGACGATTGATCGTATAGCAGGCTGATATCCCTGCTCTCCTGAAGCGAATCATGAACTCCCACATAAATTCCCTCCTCAGGCGTATTTAAAGAAAACCACGCCATACCGGCTGATCCCCCGGGGTATCTGATGTTTCTGGTGCCAAACCGGACAGGATCGGTGTATCGTTCTCCAAGACCGGCAGGCCAGTATATTTCTGTTTTTTGTTTGTTTAGACTGATTCCTGAAATTACAGGATAATCCATTTCTTTACATATCCATTCTTCTGAGGTGCACTTTAATCTTCCGGCGAAGCAAAAGGCATCGTTCTTTACAGTAATAATTAATTCAGCTTTGAAATCCGGTTTCTGATTCTCTTCGCTGAGTTTACAGCAATTCAGACGAATGAGGTTGTTCTCTTTACTGAGGCTCAGGTTTTGGCCGGGAATCCATTCAATTTCCCTGCCTGAAAGTTTATTTTCAAGGACAATTTTACATAGTTCGCTTAACCGGCTGTTAACCCTGATCACTTCATCTTCCAGCCCGTTAATATTCAGGTTTCCCTTCCTGTCTATGGAAAGCGTGGCTCTGGTCGTTTTCAGTTCGAATTTCTCAGATGCTGCAGATGGATGAAGATTCATAATCCACATTATACTCAGGATAATACACCCTATTTTCATTGCTCTCGGATTTACTATATTGTTTTCCCTGAAAAAAAGCGTTATTTAATTTTCGAATCGTTTACTTTTTTAATGGTGTATTGAACGGGCGACAATTTTTCCTTTCCTGCATAGTCAATGGTTTTCATCTCTTCCAGTGCTTCGTGGAGGGCATAACATGCCTCTTCATAACTCAGTCCGCATATTTCGGAGATCAGTCTGATCCCCCGGTCACGTAATTTTTTGTTCGACACTTCCACCCAGCTCATCCAGTTACCGGTCAACCGTCCCATCAGGGCCATTGTCCCTGTCGAAATGATGTTGAGTACCAGTTTGATGGCCATGTGTTCCATCAGGTTCAGCGGGGAAGGAGTGGGGGAACAGGAAATCCTGTAACCGGCTGGTTCATTGCCGTTGCCGACAATCAGGGAGGATTTTTTCAGGAATCCTGCGCTCTTCAGATCAAAAGCAGTCTGGTATACCCCGTGGGAGGGATCGGTCAGTTCCCTGGCTGTCATGACATTAACT
>CAYWTT010000103.1:0-9554 GCA_964461245.1 uncultured Prolixibacteraceae bacterium
GTTTGCGCTGATATCAGGGAATTTTTGGATGCAAAATTTGATACGATCCTTCTTCTGATGAACGGTTCCGGCATCGCAGGAACCCTAGATGGCCTCTATCATTTGCTGAGGCATCTTAAAAAGTTGCTGTTTCCGGGTGGTCAGATATTGATGGATTCTTCCGATATCAGCTACCTTTTCAGGGAAGAGGACGGCTCGGAGTGGATCGATCTTTCAAACGACAGATATTATGGAGAGATGATTTATGAAGTATCTTACCGCAGTATCCATCGTGATAAGTTCTCGTGGCTGTTTATTGATTATGAATTATTGACTGAAATAGCCGGAAAAGCCGGTTTGTCCTGTCAGTTGGTGGCTGAGGGAGAAAATGATGATTATCTGTCCAGGTTATACATCCCTTAAAAATGAATAATATGAATAATTTCAGGACGCTTACACCCGAAGAGAGAAATTTGCTGGAAAAACAGGAATGCAGGGCAGAATGCTGGAGTGATGTCTGGGTAAAAGATCCGTTTAATCCTGACCGTGTCCGCCGTACATGGTTCTCCGGGAAAAACTACCTGGGTGTTTTTTCCGAGGAGGTGTCTTTCCTTGGCGGGGTCACTCAAAAGGCAGGCATCTATAATGCCCGACTTCACAATTGTAAAGTGGGAGATCAGGTGCTGATCAGCAATATCCGGGATTATGTGGCCAATTATGAAATCGGAGATCATGTGGTGATTAAAAACGCCGGTTTGGTTGTAACCGATGGATTCTCGACATTCGGGAACGGGGTAATGGTGAATGTGCTGGATGAAACCGGCGGCAGGCAATTGATGATCTATGACGGGCTTTCCGCTCACACTGCCTATCTGATGGCGTTTTACCGGCATGTAGATAATCTGACGGAAAAGATCAACGGATTGATTTCAGCATATGCAGAAAAAGTGAGATCGGAATGCGGATTTATCGGCAGCGGAACACAAATCAGCGACACCGGGCAGATCGTTAACGTCAGGATCGGAGAGAATACCCGCATATGCGGGGCTTCCAGGCTCAGGGAGGGAAGCATCAACAGCAATGTGCATCACGGCGTTTCGATAGGTTACAATGTGGTTGCAGAGAATTTTATCGTTTCCTCTGGCTCGGAAATCAGTGACCATGCTATAATAACTCACTGTTTTGTCGGGCAGGGATGTATCCTGAGCAAACATTATTCCGCCATTCATTCCCTCTTTTTCTGTAACTGTCAGGGTTTCAACGGAGAAGCGTGTTCTGTCTTTGCCGGACCTTACACTGTGTCGCATCATAAGTCCACCCTGCTGATTGCCGGGATGTTCTCCTTCTGCAATGCAGGCAGCGGTTCAAACCAAAGCAATCATATGTACAAACTGGGGCCCATCCATCACGGCATCGTGGAACGGGGATCAAAAACCACCAGCGACTCTTACCTGCTTTGGCCGGCGAAGATCGGACCATTTACCCTGGTAATGGGGCGACATTATAAAAATACCGATACATCACTGATGCCATTTTCCTATCTCATTGAGAACAAAGATGAAAGTTGGCTGGCTCCCGGAGTGAACCTCCGCAGTGTGGGAACCATACGCGATGCGATCAAATGGCCCCTGCGCGATACCAGGAAAGATCCTGACCTGCTGGACTCCATCAATTTTAACCTGTTGAGCCCCTATACCATCCAGCGAATGATCAGGGGACGCGACATTCTGGAACAGATCCGGAAAATTTCAGGTGAGACTACCGATACCTATACCTGGGAAACCACTTTTATAGCCCGTGATTCTTTAATCAGAGGATTGGAGTTATATAACAAGGCTATTGTTAAATTCCTGGGCAATTCAGTGATCTCAAGAATTGAGAAGAAAAAACCTGTTACAGCGGATGAACTCAGAAGGTGTCTGGAACCTGAAACCGACAAGGGCAGGGGAGACTGGATCGATGCCTCCGGACTGATCGCCCCGAAGATAGAAATTGACTGTCTGGTAGACCGGATCAGAAGCGGTGAAATCTCCGAATTGAATGAATTGGAATCCTTTTTCAAGGATTTGCATGCAAGATACTATGAGCTTGAATGGAGTTGGACAGCCGGTCTGCTTGAACAATACACGGGTAAAAAGCTGTCGGATATTTCCCTGGAGGAGTTGGAGAACCTGATTGAACATTGGAAGGAATCTGTAATCGGACTGGACAAGATGCTGTACGAAGATGCAAGAAAGGAGTTCCGCCTGAGCGCCATGACCGGTTTTGGCATGGATGGAGATGGGCAGATCAAGGAACAGGATTTCATTAAAGTCAGAGGAACTTTTGAGAAAAACAGATTCGTCATGGAAATACTTGAACATATCCGCAAAAAAAGCGAACTTGGCGACAAAATAATTTGTTTACTTCATAACCTGGAAAATTAAATAAAAGAAAGATATGAGACTTATTATTCAGCCTGATTATGAGCATCTTGCACGATGGACGGCGGCCTATATAGCCCGAAGAATTGAAATGTATAATCCGTCGGCTACCCGGCCGTTTGTTTTGGGTTTACCTACCGGATCGTCTCCGCTGGGGGTTTACCGTGAACTGATCACGCTATACAAGTTGGGGAAAGTATCCTTCAAACACGTGGTAACCTTCAATATGGATGAGTATGTAGGATTATCACCTGAGCATCCCCAGAGTTACTACTCTTTTATGTGGACCAATTTTTTCGATCACGTGGATATTGAGCGGGGGAATGTGAATATTCTTAATGGAATGGCGACCAATCTGAAGGATGAATGCACCCGTTACGAGAAAAAGATGGAGGAAATGGGAGGCATACATCTGTTTTTGGGAGGAATAGGTGCCGACGGACACATTGCCTTCAATGAACCGGGGAGTTCATTAACCAGCAGGACCAGAAGCAAAGAACTGAATTTCGATACCCGTGTGGCCAATTCCAGATTTTTCGGCAATGATGTGAATAAAGTCCCTAAAGTGGCACTGACAGTGGGCGTCGGTACGGTCATGGATGCCAGGGAAGTACTGATCGTTGTGAACGGACTTAATAAATCGAGGGCATTAAAGCATGTGGTGGAAGGAGAGATAAGCCATATGTGGACAGCCTCAGCACTGCAACTTCATCCTCATGCCATGATCGTCTGTGATGAGTCTGCCACGTATGAACTGAAAGTGGGAACCTTTAAGCATTTCCTGGATATTGAACAGCATAATCTGGAAACGCAAAATATCTGGAAATCCGATCTGAACTGGTAACCTGAACGGGTTATCTTTTCTCCCGAATCCCGACTGAAAACGTTTGAAGGAGGCAATCTCCCTTTTATCTGAACCTGAATCTCTAACGGTTTTTTCCGGTGATTTCTGGCAAGTCATATTTTAAATCCGGTATGCACATAACAGGCATCATCCTTGCCGGGGGAAAAAGTTCCCGTATGGGGACAGATAAGGGACTTCTGGATTTTAATGGGAAAAAACTGATTGAATATCCACTTGATTTACTCGGACAATACTGTGATGAATTGATCATCAGTACGAACAATCCAGATTATCAACAATTCGGAGTGACTTTGGCAGGCGATGAAATCCTCCACAAAGGTCCATTGACCGGAATCGTCTCCTCTATGAAAAAATCTTCCGGGGAGTGGAATATGGTATTGGGATGCGACATGCCCTTTATTGCAGGCGCTCTGATCGAGCGCTTGATTGAAAACCTGGGTGAAAGTGGCGGGGCAGTTCCCGTTCATGACGGATTTCCTGAGCCCCTGGCAGCCATTTACCACCGTTCACTTACTGAACTTTTTTCCCTTGCTCTTCATGCAGGAAACTTATCCTTACAAAAGGTTTTACAAACAACCCATGTGAATTTGGTCGGGACGGATGATCTGACCACGCAATTTCCCCGGCTTTTCAGCAACTTCAACTCACCGGAAGATCTTTTACACTAAAGGGATTTACCTTTGGCGATCCAACGTCGGGATCGTTTTGACAATTTAGATATTTTACAAATTATTTGATCTTTCCGGTTTGTAAAATGTTGAAAATCTTTATTATAATTGTATGAAATATCATTCATTATTTTAATCATAAATAGATATATAGATATTTCAATATATTTGCCAAAAATTGTCAAACTTATACCAGATGAATAGGAGCAGAAGGGATTTTATCAAGATTTCCGCCCTCGGATCAGCGGGATTGATCTGGGGATCCTATTGGCTTAATGCAGGTTCAGTGGCAGGGACTGAAGCCGGTCATTCCGGACTCTGGTTTTCACCAGCCGAACTTACCCGTACGCCCACCTATTGTGAAGTCTGTTTCTGGAAATGTGCAGGATGGGTTCACAAGAATGAGAAAGGTGAGATTTGGAAAATCACGGGAAATGAGAAAGACCTGAACTGTAACGGGCGATTTTGTCCGAGAGGTACCGGAGGATTAGGGCAGTATTATGATGAAGACCGGTTGAAGACACCGCTGATCCGGACGGAAGAGAGGGGGAAGCAGACTTTCAGGGAGGCTACCTGGGATGAGGCTTTGCAATACATTGCTGATAAAATGAAGCGGATTGCCCTGGAATACGGACCGGAAAGCACGGCACTTTTCACTCACGGTTCCGGGGGGAAATATTTCACCAGGCTGTTGAAATCGTTTGGTTCGTCGAACGTAGCCGCTCCTTCGTATGCCCAGTGTCGCGGTCCCCGTGAGGCGGCATTTTATGCCACTTTCGGACAAAGCCTCGATTCTCCGGAAAACACGGATATCCGTAATACCCGGTGTCTGGTTCTCATAGGTTCCCATATTGGGGAGAACATGCACAACAACCAGGTGCAGGAGATGTCGGACTCGATCGGGAGAAAAGCCGTGATTATCACCGTCGATCCCCGTTTCTCGACTGCAGCCAGCAAATCAAAATACTGGCTGCCCATAAAGCCGGCGACCGATTTGGCTTTGTTGCTGGCCTGGATGAATGTGATCATTTCCGAAGAGTTATATGATCGGAAATATGTGGATAAATACACTTCCGGCTTTGAGCAGTTAAAGGCCCATGTGGAGGGATTCACCCCGGAATGGGCTTATGGGATCACCACAATCCAGCCCGGAGTGATCCGCGAAACTGCCCGTGAGATGGCTGCAGCGGCCCCTGCAGTTATTGTTCATCCCGGCCGGCATGTAACCTGGTACGGTGATGATACCCAAAGGCTGAGGGCCATTGCGATTTTGAACGCCCTTCTCGGTTCATGGGGCAGAAGGGGAGGATTTTACATGGTGGAGGCACCGGCAGTACCGTCCATTGAACTTCCGGTTTTCCCTGAGATTAAAAAAGATTGGACAGATGCCATGGGAGGCAAATATCCGCTGGCTGACAGCGTGTTGGCCAATGGTTTGGTGGATGCTTCCCTGCCGCAACCGGGTACCGGATACCTCATCAAAGGCTGGATCGTCAACGGAACCAACCTGATTGAAACCCTTCCCGATCAGAAACACACCCTGGAAGCCATACAAAACCTGGATTTACTGGTTGTGATCGATACCATGCCCATGGCCATTACCGGGTGGGCCGATGTAGTCCTGCCTGAATGCTCCTATCTTGAAAGGTATGATTCGCTGAGGGATACCCATCACCGGGAACCGCTGATTGCCCTGCGAATGCCGGCTGTCGAGCCAAAATACGAAAGCAGGCCGGCCTACTGGATTGCCAGAGAGTTATCGAAAAAAATGGAACTCGTTGCTTACTTTCCTTTTGAGACGATCGAAGAGGAACTGGACCATGAACTGAAACAAATGGGTACTTCGCTGAAGGAGATGCAACAGACCGGTGTAAAAATCTTCCCCAAAGAATCCAGTCTCTATTTTGCGGAGGGTGAAGATGTGGTCTTTGATACTCCTTCGGGTAAGATCGAGTTGTATTCCAATTCATTTGCTGCAGCAGGCTTTGATCCGATGCCGGTGTACACAGCACATCCCGAACCTCCCGAAGGCTTTTACCGGTTGAATTACGGAAGAGCTCCCATGCATACCTTTACCCGGACCATAAACAATCCCAATCTGCATGATCTGATGGAAGAAAATGTGCTGTGGGTAAATCCCAAAACGGCAAAAATGAACGATCTCAGTAACGGGCAGGAAGTCTGGCTGGAAAACCAGGACGGTGTGGTATCTTCCTTTCCGGTGAAGGTAAGGGTAACCGAGAGGATTCGGTGGGATTCGGTTTATATGGTGCACGGATTCGGAAACAACAGTTCGAAGCTGAGCCGTGCACACGGGAGAGGTGCCAGTGATACCCAACTGATCTCCCGGGTAATGACCGATCCGATCATGGGCGGAACCGGCATGCGGGGTAATTTTGTCCGTTTCAGGAATTCAAAGAATGGGGAGGGTTCGGTATGAGATATGCCATGGCCATTGATACATTGAAATGTGTAGGTTGTTCCGGCTGTGTGGTAGCCTGTCAGACGGAAAACCGGGTTCCCATCGGCTATTCGCGTGACTGGATCAGGGAAATCATGCAAGGGGTGTACCCCAATCTAAACCTGGAGATCCGCTCGGAACGGTGTAATCATTGTGATAACTCTCCTTGCGTGAGAAGTTGCCCCACAGGTGCCAGTCATTATGAAGAAGGTGGCATTGTGAAGGTAACGGTAAGCAAATGTATTGGCTGCAGTGCATGTATAGTCTCTTGTCCATATGACGCCCGATACATCCATCCTGACGGATACGTGGATAAGTGCACCTTCTGTGACCACCGCCTGAAGCAGGGTGAGAAACCGGCTTGTGTGGCTGCTTGTCCGACTAAATGCATGTATTTCGGAGATATGGATAATCCTGATTCAGAAATCTCACAAATACTGAACAGCCGACGGCATAAAACCCTCATTCCGGAAGCAGGGACTTCCCCGAGGGTCTATTTTTTATATTAACAAAACCAGAATGGATTGAGGCGCTGAATTTGGCCAAGAGCATAGAGCAAGGAGCAAACATAATCCCGAACCAACGTCAGGAAGTCGGGAGGGCAAATGACTGTAAAATAACGCGGAGGATGGTAAGATTGTGAAAAGGGGGATGTGGGTATGTGATTACTTAATACTTAAAAACTTGTATGACAGAAGATTTAATAGTTAGCGGCCGGATGAATCATCTGATAGATCCGGTGTTGGAGGTTTGGGAATGGCAGATTCCGTCTTACCTTTTTCTGGGGGGGCTGGCAGCAGGAATCCTCTTTTTTGCCGGACTTACCTGGTTAAGGGGCAAAGAAGCCGAACACCCCGCGGCAGTCAGGAGAGCTCCGCTGGTTGTTCCTTTTTTGCTGATATTCGGATTGTTGTTCCTCTTTCTGGACTTGAAGCATAAGTTATATTTCTGGAGGTTGTATCTCACCCTTAAAATGGCTGCGCCGATGAGCTGGGGCGCCTGGGTTCTGTTATTGATCACTCCGCTCTCTTTCATATGGGCCGCGTTGTATATCAGGGATATGATCCCACAATGGGACTGGAGATTTGATTTTTTGAAGAGGCTAGAGCACTTTTTTAACCAAAATAAAAAATACCTGGCATGGAGTATGGTGCTTCTTTCGCTGGTTTTGGGAATATATACGGGGATCCTGTTTTCTGCTTTTAACGGCAGGCCCCTTTGGAATACCTCCATTTTAGGACCCCTGTTCCTTGTCTCTGGGATGTCGGGAGGGGCAGCAGTGGTTGTCATGTTATCCCGGTCGCATGCGGAGCGTCATTATTTTGCAAGGGTGGATTTACTGATGATTGCCATTGAACTGGTACTGATCATTCACATGTTCATGGGATTTCTTTCCAGCACACAGACTCAGATTGATGCAGCTCGTCTTTTTCTTGGAGGTGACTATACGGCGCCCTTTTGGATATTTGTTGTGGGGTTGGGATTGCTGATGCCGGCGATTCTTGAAATCATGGAGATGCGTAACCGGAAAATTCCATGGATAGCCGCACCCATTCTTGTGCTGTTCGGAGGGATCATGCTTCGTTTTATCATAGCCTTTGCCGGACAGGAATCACACTGGATACTTTAAAAAACAATTATAAAAAAACCGATATGGAAAAAGATCGTAGCAGAAAATACTGGAATCCCTATTTCGGAGGAGTAATGCTGGGTTTGGTCCTTTTAGCCGCCAATTTTGTGGCAGGAAGAGGACTGGGATCGAGCGGTGCAGTAAAAAGTGCCGTAGTGGCAGCCGTGGAGAGTATAGCCCCGGCCCATGCTGATGCTAGCCCGGTTTACAAGGAGTTTTCAGAAAGCCACCAGGGCCACCCTATGAAGTCATGGCTGGTATTTGAGATGGTCGGCGTTCTGGTGGGGGCATTTTTATCGGGAGCATGGGCTGGACGTTTAAAGTTCAGGGTGGAGCACAGTCCGAAAATCACAAGCCGTAGGAGATTGATTTTTGCAGGCCTGGGTGGTATCTTTTTTGGCCTCGGGTCGCAACTGGGGAGGGGTTGCACCAGTGGTGCCGCACTCAGCGGCATGGCTGTCCTTAGCCTGGGCGGATTCATCACCATGATTTTCATCTTCGGAACAGCATTCGCACTTGCTTACTTCTTCAGGAAATTGTGGATTTAAACCTGAACTTTAGAACTTATATATCATGGGACCTTTATCATTTTATGAAATAATATCAGAGAACACCAACCTGTTGTTGGCCTTTGTTATCGGCATCGGCTTTGGATTTGTCCTTGAAAACAGTGGTTTTTCCACTTCAAGGAAGCTGGCCGGAATGTTTTACGGCTACGATACCACTGTGCTGAAAGTGTTCTTCACGGCTGCCATAACCGCCATGCTGGGGATGATACTCTTTGGACTCTTTGGTTGGCTTGACCTGAGTGTGGTATATGTGAACCCGACTTTCATTTGGTCAGCCATAGCCGGGGGTATCATTATGGGAGCAGGTTTCATTATGGGCGGTTTCTGCCCGGGAACCTCTTTTTGCGGGGCAGCTATCGGAAAACTGGATGCCATGGTCTTTATCGGCGGCTTGTTCATCGGTGTGCTGATTTTTACCGAAGGATATCCGTTGTTCGAAAAACTGTATCTCTCGGGCAACATTGGTGCTCCTTACATATACGACACGCTTGGCATGTCAAGGGGTGCTTTTGCCCTGATGCTCATCATTATTGCCCTTGCAGCCTTTTGGGGAGCGGAATGGGCTGAGAAGAAATTTCCCCGGGATGAATATTAACAATTAATTGTGGCTGAAATGAAACCATTGTATAAACTGGCTGCCGTTTTGCTTCCCCTGGGAATCCTGGTGGCTGCCATCCCCGACAACAAAATCGTGGCTGAGAAAGCCGATCCGAAACAGATCCTGTCTGAGGTAAGGGACGGAAGTAACCTGTTAACCACCGATGCCATTGCCGATATGCTGGTAAAGAAAGATCCCTCCCTTCAGCTCATTGATGTAAGAAGCAAGGCTGAATACGAACAATTTCACCTGCCCGGAGCGGTCAATGTACCTATTGACAACATCCTTGCTGAGGAGAACAGCGGATTGTTTGACCAGGATACCCGGATGAATGTATTGTATGCCAATGGTACCACGGTTG
>CAYWTT010000104.1:0-9474 GCA_964461245.1 uncultured Prolixibacteraceae bacterium
TGAACAACGGATTGGAAGCAGAGACAAAATCGGGGTGGTAGACTATTTTAACCTTATCGTGTTTATTGTTCACCAAATTGGCTGTCCTCAAAAAGTTCAGCAATTCATCGTTGTGGTCATCGATCAGGTTGTGGGTTACTACTTTAGGCAACTGATGCGATTTCCAGCTTTGTACAAATCTGCGAAGCTTAAGCTTGTTGTATTCATCCAGCATTTCACTCAGGTCGGGGAACTGGTAAGGGCCTGAATCGCTGGTGATTTTATGATACAATTTTGTGCCGATCTGTTCCTGGATTTCTTCACAGGCACGCCGGATATCCTCAATCTGCGCCTTGGCTTGCAATACATCGGGATTGAACGAGCTGAACGGCCGCTGCGTAATGAAAAAGCATACGACAGTCCGGTCGATGCCAGCATACTGCATTTTCCAGTTCAGCCTGGCCAGTGCCTCCAGGGTGAGGTCATACCCCTTGTTATGATATTCATATCTTCCGGACGTAAAGAAATAGATGGTTTTATCCAGGTCAAAGGAGTAGCTCTGGAAAAAATGGCCCATGACAAAATCGTGAATTTTGTTTTTGTTTTCCACGTGCAGATTCTGGATCTGATGCAGCACTTCAAAACGGGTAATATTCAATCCGTTGGGTAGGATCACTTCAGGTTCACGTCCCAGGAGATATTTGCATTCACGGGCAGTGACATTACTGACAGTGGTAAAAACATGAGCGCCGTGTGCAGCAGCCCTTTCTATGTCGACAATGGCCCTTACATTGAAAAAGTTAGCTTCTTTTTCCCAATTGTAGAACTCGAGATGCTCATAGAACTGGCTGTCGTTCATGGCCAGATAGCGGCCCAACAGGGTGGCATGCGTAGTGAATACCATCCGGATGTTGAGATTGTCCCTGCGGATGCCGGGTATGGGCAGTCCGGCCATCCACTCATGAAAATGGGCGAGGATTTTCTGGTAACAACCTCCGAGTTCACACAACACCCTGAAAAACTCCTTCACCTGGAAACCGAATGAGGCAACCTGGTTCAGCAGGTTATCATCTTCAGGCATGGTGATGTGATGATGTTCCCAAATAAAATACTTGATCTCACCTAACCGGTCGTATATCGAAAAAGGATCGAACAACACCACCTTGGGCCGGCCTGAAACGATCCAGTATCCGTAATGGACCTGGAAACCCATCTCCTTCATCTTCAGAACTGCCTGTCCCACCGGACCGGAGTAATCTTCCACTTCATCAAAGTTGGCTGCTGCCTGGTTCTCGAAATAGGGCCCAATCAGAAAGTAATTCTCTTTTCCGCATTTCTGCATGACGGAGGGGACTTTGGACCGGATCACGGTATAAATACCACCCACCTGGTTGCATACTTCCCATGCGATTTCAAACAGTTTAATCTCCTGGTATACACCTTCGCCATTATTCCCTGGAGCAAAATTATCATTGAGCATACCTGGTATTTTTAGAGCGTTATCATAGGTTGAAAAATACTAAAAAAAATCAGAATCCTTTCTGAATATGCTGCACGACATTTTTATCGGATAACCTTCTTAAACAAAAAAACCGCCTTCAGGCGGTTTAGATAATATAATTCAGGAGTTTAATTACTTAATTCCCAGTTTTGTTTTGGCCAGCGGCAGCAAATCCAAACTTTCGTTGGAATGGTAAAGGACCGTCCCCAATTCACCACTTACATCGAAAACATAAATCAGCCCTTTTTCCTTGGCTACATCGCTTACGGCTTTCTTTGCTTTTTCGAAGATCGGCTTCAGCATTTCATTCTGTTTTGCACCGAGCTGTTGCTGGGCTACCTGCTGGAAATTCTGGATACGCTGCTGAAGATCATTGATATCCGCTTCTTTGGCAGATTTGACAATTTCGGAAAGGGAGTCACGCTTGGAAATATATTCTTTATATTTGTCTTCCAACTCCTTTTGCATGGTGGCAAACTGATCTTCCATTTCTTTTACCTGCTTGTTATAAGTTGCTTCCGCAGTAGTCTTTTCCGGCATCAGCTGGATCAGAGCCTGAAGATCAATGTGCCCGAATTTTGCTTCCTGGCCTTTTGCAATGCCGGTTATCATTAAAAATGAAGCTACGGCTAAGATTTTCAAAGAGTTTCTCATGGTAAATGGTGAAATTTTAATTTTTGGCAAATATAGTTAATTTAATCATTTGTATCCCAGTTTCTGCAAAACCTGATCGCTGAGATCAAATTTCGGGTTAGTGACAAACAACGTGGCTCCGCTTGCCTTATCAAAAATTACTGCATAAGCCCCTTCATTCGAAATGTCCTGCACTGCCGCAAAAATGTCGTCCTGGATCGGTTTTACCAGTCCTTCCCTTTTTTTGAACAACTCACCGCTGGGTCCGAAATATTTCCGCTGCAGTTCCTTGTACTCTTTTTCCTTCGACATGATCACATCTTCACGCTTGCGTTTCATGTCTTCAGATAGCAGCACACTTTCTGCCTGAAAATCCTTATACATCTTTTCAATTTCCGCGTACATGGTCTCCAGCTCCTTCTGATATTGTTTCGACAATTGGTCAAGCTGCTCCTGGGCTGCATTAAAGGCAGGAATGTTTTTTAGGATATAGTCCGAATCAATAAAGGCGAATTTCTGGGCAAATCCCATTCCTGTCATGAAGAACAGAATTCCTAATGCTAAAAAAAACTTTTTCATGGACGTGAATTTTTATTGTTTTATCTCATTAAGCAAATACTGAGCCAAAGTTATAAACATCAGAAATTCTGACCCATGACAAAATGGAACTGGCTTCCTCCGGCATCAGAAGACCATGGAATCTTGTCAAATCCATACCCCCAGTCGATACCCATCAGCCCGAACATCGGCAGGTAAATTCTTACTCCCACTCCGGCTGACCGGTAAAGCTTGAAGGGATTGTAATTTCTGAACAGGTCGTTTGTATTTCCTCCTTCGAGAAAGGTGAGTGCATAAATGGTGGCACTCGGTTTCAGGGTGACAGGGTAACGAAGTTCCATCGTAAACTTGGAATACATTTTTGATCCGTTCCGGAGGTAACTCAGGCTGTAATCCTTATACCCACGCATCGATACATAGTCGGTCCCATAATAACTGTACCCCGACATTCCTGAACCTCCCACAATAAAACCTTCAAAAGGCGATTGCCGGTTCTTGTCAAAGTATCCCAGGAATCCCATTTCAAATGCAGTCCGGAATACAAGGTTGTTATTGCGGCTTAATGTATTGAACGTCTGACCTTTGAACAGCCATTTGTGGTATTCGATCCATCTGTAACGCCGGGCATTGGACACTGTGGAACTGCCGTAATCCACATTATTGAAAAGGGAATAGGGTGGGGTCACTTTCAAGGACAGGGAGAAAGAGGACCCGGAACGGGAGTAGAGCGGATTGTCGACCGAATTTCTCCCAAATACCGTCTTGAAGCTGATGTTGTTGCATATCCCGTTTACATCACCGTTTTTGTCGGCCATAAATGAGAAGTAGCTGTCCATGTTCTGAAGCCGGTAATGCTCGAACGAGATTTCATGGGTAACAGTGAAGTAGTCATCCGGCCATGATAGGCGATAACCGTATCCCAGCGATAAGGCCAGGGTTCCCCAGATTTCATCATCTGATGTATTGGTGTCCTTGGTCTGATCATACGAATAGTAATTGCCATAATTGCCGTAATAACTACCATAACCACCATAACCATATCCGTAAGGTGAATAACCACCGTAACCATATCCGTAGGGTGAATATCCGCCGTAGCCATATCCGTAAGGTGAATATCCGCCGTAACCGGAATAGTTGTTGTAATAATTCTGATAATAGTTATTGGCTGAAAAATTAATTCTGGACCATGAAAATGAAACCGAGAATGAATTGGGTTTTTTACCGCCGAGCCAGGGTTCAAAGAAGGAGATACTGGCTGTTTTATAATACTGGCCGCTGGTCTGGTAGCGGACACTGAGCGTCTGTCCGTCGCCACTGGGTAAAGGCCGCCATGCTTCCTTGTTGAAAATATTTCTGGCAGAAAAATTGGCAAATTTGAGACCGACCGAACCGACGAACATTCCGGCACCCCAACCACCGGAAAGCTCTATCTGGTCGTTGGCTTTTTCTTCCAGTTTGTAATTGATGTCCACCGTTCCGTCTTCAGGATGCGGAACCACATCCGGTGTAATGGCTTCCGGGTCAAAGTGTCCCAACTGGGCTAATTCCCTTACGGAACGAATAATGTTCGACTTACTGTACAAATCTCCAGGGTAGGTCCTTAACTCACGCCGTGCTACATGCTCATGCGTTTTGGTATTTCCGGAAATGCCGATTCTGTTGATGGTAGCCTGTTTCCCTTCATAAATCCTCATCTCGAGGTCGATAGAGTCTTTGGTGATGTTGGTCTCTACCGGATCGATCTGCGAAAAAAGATACCCGTTGTCCTGGTATGCTACATTGATCACGGCATCTTCATCGTCAAGCAACCGTTTGTTGAGCATTTTCTGGTCAAACACGTCCCCTTTTTTGATCCCGAGCATGTTGCTCAGAACTTCGGTCGGATAAATCGTATTGCCCACCCATTTTATGTCCCTGAAATAGTAACGGTTCCCTTCTTCCAGCCAGATGTCTATGTTGACCCTGTTCTTTTTGCTGGCTTTGTACACGGAATCCCTCGTTACCACCGCATCACGGTATCCTTTCTGGTTGTATTTCTTGATCAGGTTGACCTTGTCTTCCCTGAATTTATCTTCAAGATATTTTTTGGTACGAAAAAAGTTGACCAGTTTTTTGGCATTCGTCTTCTTCATGGCCCTTTCCAGGGTAAAGGCTTTCACCTCTTTGTTGCCATGAAGGATGATATCCTGCACTTTAACTTTTTCCTTCTTATCAACCTTGATGTCCAGGATGATGGTGTTCTGCTGTGTGGTATCATCACGCTGGATGATGTTCACTTCCGTGTTCAGAAATCCTTTCTCCAGAAAAATATTCTTGATGAGACGCTGGGCATTGTTGATCTGGTTGTCGGTCACCTGACTGCCCTTCAGCAGCAGTACTTTTTCCATGATGTCATCCTTTTCCGATTTGCTGATCCCCGAATAATTGACATCTCCCAACCTCGGTCGCTCCTGGAGATTGATCTCCAGCCAGACATTGTTCCCTGCAATTTTGGTGGCAACGATTTTCACATCAGAAAACAACCCTTGCTGCCACAACTTCTTGATTGCACTGGTGATTTCCTCCCCCGGAATCCCTATTTCCTGTCCGGTTTTTAATCCTGACAACTGAATCAAGACATCTTTGTCGAGATATTTTATCCCGGTAATTTCAATTTCAGCAATGGTTAATCTCTTGGGACTCGCATAGTAAATTGAAAATAGTGTACTGTCAGCTTGTTGCCCCCATAACCCGGGGATCATTACCAACATAAAAAAAAGCAGTGGCAGAATTGTCTTTCGCATTCGTTTAACTGATTTATTAGCTCGTTATTTGTTCACTTGTCAACCCGAACCTTCTTTCCCTTTTTTGAAAATCCGATATGGCCTCAAAAAGATCTTCCTTTCTGAAGTCAGGCCAAAGCACATCGGTGAAATAGAGTTCAGCATACGCAATTTGCCATAACAGGAAATTACTGACCCTAAATTCCCCGCTGGTTCTGATCAGCAGCTCAGGATCAGGTATCCCGTAAGTAGACAAGTATTTTTCAAATAACTGATTATCTATATCATTGAGGTCAATTTTAGAGGCTGATACATCGGACGCCATTCTTTTGGCCGCTTCTACAATTTCCCATTTGGAACTGTAACTAAGGGCAAAAACCACGGTTAATCCGGTATTGTATTTTAAGCGTTCAATACAGCCGGATAATTTTGATCTTACCTGTTCGGGTAGCTTGGACAAATCTCCGATAACGGTTAGTCTGACTTGATTGGCCATCAGGTTTTCCGTTTCTGCATCAATGGCATTGACCAGCAGGCTCATCAAAGCATCTACTTCTGCCTTGGGCCTCGACCAGTTTTCAGTCGACCAGGCAAAAAGGGTCAGGTATTTGATTCCCAACTCTCCGGCTCCCTCCACAACAGACCTGACCGCTTCAATGCCATGTTCATGCCCGAAAGTGCGGGCACTGCCATGACGGGCTGCCCACCGGCCATTCCCATCCATGATAATGGCCACATGCTGTGGTAACTTATTGATATCCAGTTTCTCCTTTAATGACACTTTTTATCTCTTTTTATCGTATGCCGGACAGGATTTCGTTCCAAGAAAAACATTGTATGTTACATATAACCCCAGATAGCCTGTCCAATCGTTGTTATGTATAAAATCACTGTAGGTCACTGCTTTTCCTTCACTGTTGTAATGAGCCAAAGGATCATCCAGGTTATCCAGACGGTCATCGAATATTTTGCGCATCTGGTACTCAACCCCCAGTCCCAGTCTCTTGCCGACATTGAATTTAAATCCCATTCCAAAGGGAAAAGTGGGGGCAATGACCGATTCATCAATGGGATTTTCTCCCTTGATTTGCCTCGGGTTGAACCTATAGAGCATCGCTGGGTCTGCCTCATAGTTATAATAGGCAACTCCTGCTCCAGCCATTACATAGCTGGTAAATGAATGCTTTTTGTTCCCGATCTGGTAACTGAGGTAATTCACTTCCACCTGAAAAGAGAGATCCTGAACACTCTTTTCAAAACTCCAGGGATCCGGCATATTCTGAAAAGGTCCTTCTGCTGCTACTTTCCCGGTTAAAAACATGGCACGGACACTCGTTCTCCGGTGAAAGTTATACCTGAAAAAGGCTCCCAAGGCAGGAAACGACGACTGGGTAAGGGTATTGTCTTCAATATCCCCGATATAACCCGCAGCACCGCCCCATATTCCGAAATCGGCTGTAGCCTGTGAAAAACCCGAAACAGACAGGAGTAATCCCGCTAAACAAAAAATAATCTTCCTCATCGGATCAATAATTTCATTTGTTATGCTGTCTCAGGTACATTTCAGTATATTATTCATTTTCAAGTAAGTAAGCCGAATAAGCCTGTAACCTCCCGGAATTCTTTTACAATGGGAAAAAGAGTATTTTGTAGTTCCGGACCAGTTTTGCGCTTTGTAACTTACAGTAAATCAATGAACTATTTTTACACGATCCTCAACATTTCCCGTTAAGGGTGGTACAAAAGTAATATTATTTGCAAAAATCCGTACCCGGACCTTATTATTAAACCATAAGGGAGGTTAAAAATTGTTAAGTCCTGGAAATTTATTAATTACGTTTGTCAGCACCCCACATCAGTTTGCTTCGCAAGGTGTGAAAGAAGGTTTGTCCCGGAAGATGAAGGGTCTTCAGTTTAAATCCTGCCTTCTTTATTGAAATGGTGGTGGACAGGTTCACATTCACCGATTGAGAATCGAGTGAGGTCAGGTACTGGTTTCCGCGTCCTTCTACTTTTAAAAGTACCTTATAATGGTCGGGAATGACGATGGGACGTACTGTAAGATTATGAGGGGCAATGGGGGTTATGACAAAATTTTCGGAATCAGGAGTAAGAATCGGCCCGCCCACACTGAGCGAATAGGCAGTAGATCCGGTGGGTGTGGCGATGATGAGTCCGTCAGCCCATATGGAATTCAGAAAATCGCCGTTTGCCCATGCCTGGATATTGATCATGGAGGATGTATCAGTTTTCAATACCGTCATTTCATTGAGGGCATAATTAAACTCGAAATTGGGAGCACCATTGAAGCTCACTTCCAGCAGACTTCTTTCCGTAACTACATAATTGCCATCGAGCAGATTGGAAAGCGCTTCGATGACCTCTCCTTTGGAAATATCTGCCAGGAAACCCATACGGCCACTGTTGATACCAACCACGGGAATATCAAAATGACGGATGGTCCTGAATGAATGCAGAAAGGTACCATCTCCTCCAATGCTGAAAATAAACCGGGCATCACCGGTGAAATCGGTGTGTGAAGTGTAAAGCCCTGAAAAGGGAGGTACATACTTCAGCTCTTCAGCAAGAAAGTCGTGGAAAGGAGCGTAAAGATAGATCTCCACCTGGTTTTCATGAAGGTAACTGAAAAATTCCTGCAGTACCGGGATGAATTTCTGTTGGACAGAGCTGCCAAAAACTGCAATTTTCATATGTTCATATATCGTAAAAAGAGTTCAAGCCTGTCTTCATATAAACTGTGCAAAATGGAATCGTCCATGTACACAGCTGAAATCTGATAATCATACCGGGTGAAAGTCTGAATTACGGAGGATAAATCTACCTGGTCGAGTTTGATGGTGATCTCCAGGTTATCCGTGTTATCAATTCTGTTGACATAGAGACTCAGTATTTTGGCATCGTTGCCTTCGATGATCTGGCTGATCTGACTGGCTGAGTAATTGTTGCGCGTGGTTTGCAGCACAATGACCCCACCCGGTTCGAGAATGGATATCAGCCTGGCCAGTCTCATGGAGAGATCCGGCAAAGTAATGGATCCTATATAGTTATGTTCGTCATCAACCACGGGTAATAAGCTGATATTCAGTTTGTACATGATTGAGGCGACCTCAAAAACATGTTGTTCCCGATGAATATGCGGCGCAGGAAGCTGCAGGTTGCTGGTTTCGATCGGGACCTCCGCAAGGTTCAGATCTTCGATGAACTTATCTGAAACCAGCCCCAGATAAGCTTTTCCGTTGACAACGGGGAGGTGGGAGATCCTGAACATATCCATCCAGTTAAGCGCCTGCTGGCCTGTATCAGATGGCTTTAATACAGGAACGGTCTCGGAAATCAGGTTTTCAGCTAACACAACTTATGATTTTAATCTTTTTCTATTATCCGGCAAAGTTGTAACTTGCCGGTTCAAAATTAGCAAAATGACAAGACTCAGTGTAAATATAAACAAAATTGCCACGCTTCGCAATGCAAGAGGCGGAAACAATCCGGATGTGATTCAGGTGGCGATCGATTGTCAGCGTTATGGTGCCCAGGGAATCACGGTCCATCCCCGTCCTGATGAAAGGCATATCCGTCGCAGGGATGTGTACGAACTGAAAGAGATAATCACCACTGAATTCAATATAGAAGGATATCCTGCCCGTGATTTTCTGAATCTGGTGACAGAAGTCAGAGCCGATCAGGTGACGCTGGTACCGGATGCACCCGGACAACTGACCAGTGACCATGGCTGGGACTGCCGGAAACACCGGTCATTCCTCAGGGAAACCATCTCTGAATTGAAAGAGAAGGGGATACGCACTTCTCTGTTTGTAGATCCTGATGTGGATATGGTGGAAGCAGCCAGCCAGACCGGAACCGACAGGATCGAACTGTACACCGAACCCTATGCCAGCCTATACCCGGTTGATCCGGACAAAGCGGTTGCCCCTTTCGTTGAAGCGGCTGAGACTGCATCCCGCTGCGGGCTCGGTCTGAACGCCGGGCACGACCTTAGTTTGCTGAATCTACGATTCCTTT
>CAYWTT010000105.1:0-9466 GCA_964461245.1 uncultured Prolixibacteraceae bacterium
CATCGGGACGGCCAATGGTTATCCGGTGCGGGGTGGCAAAGGCATACGAAAAATCAACTTTCGATCCTTCCATCCCGGGTGGCAGTTTGAAATTGCCAGACTCGTTATTTTTATTTTCCGGAACTATCATTGCCGGTTCTGCCACCAATGTGCCAATTCGTCCGAAAGTTGCAGCACCGATAACTGCTCCGGCTCCGATTTTCAATATCTCCCGGCGTGTAAGATCTTTTGATTTTTGGTTGCTATTCATGTTTCACATTTTATTGGTCCCTATCAAAGATATGATAATTTATAGTTATGTTAAAAGGTGAAGCGGTTTGATGTAAATACTAAATTTTTCCCTTCCCGGGAAAGTTCACTTTCAACAGGGATGATCCCGATGCCAGGTAATGATCCTCCCATTGAATTGACATTTCGGGCTGCCAGCCTTAAACCGACATTAACAAACAGAAGCAAAATCAAGGATACAAGTTCCATTTTTATGTTTAACAGCTACTTATATAAAGAAGCCATGTTATAAGAGCCGACAATTTCCTTTTTTAGGTCAGGATTTCTGTCAACAGAAACGACGGCAATATAAGGTTTGGCCCTATCCAAAACCTTCAGCTCCAGTAGGATCTTTTCCGTTTTATTATCATGAAGATCAATCTGCTTCCCGGTGAAATCAGATGCTGCGTTAAAGGTAGAAATTCCGATATCGTGTGTGCCGGTACCTTTCAGGGTAAGGATAACCGACACTGTTCCATGATCCGATTGAATCGTTTCTGCCTGAATAGACACTGCTTTTTTATGATCAGGAAGGATTTGGGGATTGAAAGCAGCATAAATTGACACTGTTCCCAGAAACCGGTTGACGGGTTCGACCCATATTTCCTTACTTGTTGCATTGTTTGTAGCTGCCCAATATGGCTTGTCGCCCGACATGCAGTCCATTCCCACAGGCAATGAACCAACCACATTTTTCAGGCAATAGGCAAACTGCGGAGCAAAATCATACCCTACCCCGTACATCAGGCTTTGCCCGAAAGGATTAACGCCCAGCACCCACTGCAGTTGTTTCCCGACAAGCTGCATCCCATCGGGGTCATTTCGCAGCCTGGATGATTCAGCCAATGCCCAGCTGTCCGACATCTGAACACAGGTATTTCCATGAAAGAGATTATCAGAATAAATCGGGAAGGTCCGCAATGCATACTCATCATTTAAGGGCATACCCTCACTGAACTGGCGGAGCATATCTCCACGCACGCCAGGATCCTTCACAGCCAGGATCTCTGACTTTTTCCACACCGAGTTGGGCAGATGATCGTATGGCGATGCGATCCTGCTCCCCCGTTTCATGAAAAATTCACTATGAAGCACTGCCGCACTGTACCACTTTATCCAGTTTGCATCTTCGGGATAAGATCGGCAGAGCATAGACAAAGCAATCAGCGGGGCTTCCTCAAAAGCCGCATGGTAATTATGAATTACCTGTTTCCTGTCGGTGCTCCCATAGAAATAACCGGTGACTGGGATGCTATCCACAAAACTTTGCTCCTGGCATTGTATGACAAGGTTTCCGAAGGCAACGGCTTTTTCGTTGTATTCTTTACCTCCTGAAATTTTATTCAGGATTATGGAAGATGTAGCGCCCCATGATGCTTCAAGTAAACTTGCCTGGCTCCATTCATCGCGTGAATCTAGGGCTGCCTGCCAGTCTTCGGTTGCAGCGGAAAGGCATTTAGAAGCAAGGACAGGATCGGTTTTTTCGAAAAACATGTGAGCTTTGCCCAGGACAGCAGCAGAGAGGAAATTTTCCCAGGGCACATTCTGTGCCGGCGACACAACGTCGTCAATGGTCCCAATCTGATTGTCCGTATAGATGCGCATCATGCTCCAGCTCATATGGTAACCATCGCCAAACCGCGTTTTGAGCAAGTAATCAAGCCCCCATTCAATTTCCGATAAAATCCGATGGGGCAGTTCGCCTGTTACTTTCTGATTTTCCAGGGTTTCAAGGTTTGAGATCAAGGAATAAACTGCCATTGCCGTACGCCAGAATCCCTGGGACAAGTCGCCGGCATCATGCCAGCCTCCGTTAATGATCTTTTTTTCATCTCCCCTGAATCCCTGCCAGTCTTTATGACACACTGTATGGATCCCCGGCACGGGATAACCGCAACGCTCGCAGAACAAGAAGTTGACGGCGCTCGCCACAGGTTGGAGCCATATATTTTCATTAACCGGAAAATATCCTGATACAAGGGTCCCGCAACGGAGACAATATTCCCCCGGGGCATAGAGGCCGGAAAAATCGATTTGGTGAAATTTGCCTTTTGTGGTTTCAACAGGTTGTACTTCTCCTGAGAAAACGACATTTCCTTTTCGATCCAGAACCTGAAAATTTTTGCCGGCATTTGTATCGACAAAGGCAATTTTCCGGTCTCCGGGCCGGTACCCGATATGGCTGAACGCGAATTTCCCGGGAGCCACATTCCATCCTTCATACTGGTCAGCTTCAACTTTTTGCAGTTCAATTTTATCGATATCGAAAGTAACAATCCCTTCTTCTCCCGGATTATGGCCTATAAGCATCTGATCAATTTTGAAAGAAAGTACCTTGTCGCGTTTCAGGTGGTGCATCTCAAAAAGAACATGGTTCCATACACCCGGTTTAAGATCCTGGACAAAACTGGTATAACGGGGAGTTGTGGCATTTTCGACAAATCCTTCATCATTGAAACCCATATTCAGGCAATAGGTAAGTGAAGATGTCGGGTGGACGTATACCCAAAATGATAATCTGTTAAAAGCAGACCAGTCCTGAGGAGTATCAAATTGTTTCAACACACAGGTGCCGCCTCCCTGCCCGCCGATAAATGAGCCCCATTCGCTCCGGTTTTTCTCATTTTTGTAATGTTCCTCGTCACGCAGCGATGTCCGGAAACGTAACGACTGCACACCGTCTTTCGAACGGTCTTTGGTATAGCTCATTTCCCCTATCCCTCTTACTTCCCAGCCGGTACCGCTTTCCATATCGTCAACAAGGCTGGTTTCAGAAACAGGCTTTTTTTCCCATTGAGCCAGAAGTGAATTCTGCTCCGATACCGGTAACGGGAAGCCTGCTAATTTAAATGAATCCTTTTCCCCATTGTCGGCAACGGGATTGCAGGACATAAACGCACTAAAAAGAAGCAAGATATTTTTTTTCATGATGGCCCAGGTTTTGATACGCTTTTGAATTCTCTCTCTATATATATAATTCATGAATATGTCAATATTTGCTTATTACGGGCTGCCAGTATGCCCACATTGCAGCATAGCCAGCCTTCAGATTGGTAATCTGTTGTTCGTGATAATCGGATAAACACATCACAAAAAGCTGCCTGACTCCTTCACGCTTTGACCCGTAAAGCAACCATTTGCCATCGGGCGAAGGTTTGGGATGATAATGTAAAGTACCTTCAGCTGAATGGGTTATTTGTTTTGTGCATCCTTTTAAATCGACTTGAAATAATTCCACGGCATTTCCGACTCCAGCAGTATAAAAAACTGATCTTCCATCAGCCGACCAAACCGGGACATCGCTGCTTCCCTCATGAAAATCGTAAACGTCTAAAAATTCGATGGCACCCTTGTATCCATTGCGGTCTGCCAATTTTTTAAGTTCTGTCCCGTCAGACCTTACCAGATACGGATCACAATGCGTGTTTTGTTCCCCGCAGACAAAAAGCACCCATTTTCCATCGGGTGACCATTGAGGCCCGAAATTAAATTTCTCTCCGGTGTCCACATGTTGGGTATTCGATCCGTCGGCATCGGCGAGATACAACTGATAGTCCCTGTGATAAGCAATTCTTTTACCATCGGCAGAAGTGTTAAATCCATACGTAAAATCTTTTGAACCTTTGGTCAGGTCAATTTTATGGTGTCCGTCCCGGTCCATTTTAAAGGGGTGCGATATGCCATCAATGAGTGCACTGAAACCCAATTTGGACGAATCGCCAGGCCAAAAAAACAAAGCGCTGTTGTAATTGCTGACCCTGTCAACAGCAGTAACATTGGTTGTTTCTCCAGTCTCAATGTCAATCAGGTAATTGTCATACGAAGCAAATCCTTCGGTATGACGGAATTGTTTGTTTTCTTCTTCCCATTTTGCATTTTCCGGGCTTTTCCATCCCCTGCCGATAACAGCAATTTTCCCGTCGGGCGACCATCCGGCAAACTGAGTCGAGGTATTGGGCTCACGGGTTAGTTCTTCTCCCACATACCGGCATCCGGAACCATCCAAATGTACCAAAACCGCACGCATGGTGCTGATATTAGCCTGCCTTCCGCCCGGCAGGTTCGTCCTGAACTCTGTGTAACCGATTAATCTGTTTGCCTCATCCGCAGATATACATTTAGTTCCTTTTCTATTCGAATTTTCTTTCCAGATGAACGAAGTAAAGACAACAAGGATGGCGAGTCCCAAGATGCTAAATACCTGATTCTCCTTAACCATATTGATTTTGTTATTACCCTTTTTTAAATTGAAATTTCAAGTTCACCGGGGACATAATTTTTAATGAGACATTGATTTGAACTGACCGCTCATTTAACTCTGTTTTTACAGGTTGCCACATGCCTGATTCGTCGAGTAATTCAATCTCTGAATGAATCCACTCAGGAGCGACATCCAGAATAACCGGTCCGGAAGGGTCGGAACACAAACTGATCAGGGTAACTACGGCGTATGAGCCGGAACCGGACAGGTTGCATATACAGAATACATTGGGCAAATGCTTTACAAAGGCTGGTAAAGGTTCCTTCCCCAGCCATTCGATCGTCTGCCGGACGATCTCTTTTTTCTTGTAATTAAAAACAGCAGATGAGCGGTTGCCATCGAGGTTAAAGGCAGTGATGGCAATCCTGCCCCCCTGGCTGTTCTCAAACCGGATCAAGCCGGGAATTACCGGTTTTTCATCCTGGTCAAGGAAGTCAGTAATAATTTCGGCCCGCTCAACCGGGTTCATCTCATAAAAAGAGCCTCCCTCGCTGCCTGCCGGTGCAAATATCAGGTTGTACATTAAGTCCCCCCGGAGATTCCGGTATCCTGCCGACTGACGTATCCCTTCGTAACAAAAATTGGCGCCTTTTCCGGGATTTACAGTTGCTCCAATCCATTCACCCCATCCTTTTTCACACAGAAGATGAGCGGCTTTCCCGTCCAGGAAAACGCCTCCGCTCAACAATTCCTTTATTTCCTGGTCATCCATGGCACTGACAAGGCTCCCGGATACCAGTTTTACCTTTCCTCCTGTTGACGTATAAGGAATGCCAAATTGTCCGGCTATGGCAGTCCATGCGTTGGAAGGATTTCCCGGATTCCCTCCCTTATAGGGATTGACAATATGCCCGAATGGTTTGTGCACGATCTCACAGCCCGTCACCCTGCAATTTTTTACCGTTTCTTTTAATGCCGACCATTTTTTATTTTCAGCAGCAAACATTTGGCAATACCCTTCCTCTTCGAGAGGGGCATCGAGATATTGGGTTGCATAAAAAAGCGAGTCGTCAAAATGATACAAAAATGCGGCAGTCATCAGGCTTTTAATCTTTGCTGCCGACATAAAAAATCGGGTATGGGGATAGGTATCCGATTCATGCAGGAACTCGAAATCATCGGGCAGATGTTGCCGCGAATAAAGCGCATGGAAGATATTTTCAGGCAATGATTGCGGATGGTCGGAAGAATAACTTGTTCCGTACAAACGGACCATCGGACGGGTTTTTCCTGCAAAAGCCCGGGTAACTGCTTCAGTAAAATCTCCGTCAAAATCAGCCATCCCCGACTGGCACAGCGAGATTCGGGTCTCCGGTGCGATCTGGTCAACTTTTTGACGGATTAATTTTGCCAATGATGCCAGGGAATCCCGGCTTAAAATTGCCCAGTCATGTCGTAGCTTCATACTCTCATGGGTAACCGTCCCGAATATCTTCATCAATTCTTCCCTGGAGAAAGTACGCCCCTGCTTTTTGGAAAATTCAGCCAGATGAAGCGGGCAAAAACAACCAAACCGGACTGCCGGAGGTTGCCAGCTTAATTCATAATCGTCTTCAAACTGCACCAGAAACGGGCGGGCTATCCGGACCACGGTAGCCACATATTCGCTGAAGGTTTCCCGGAAATCCGGGTCCAGAGGGCAAGGCGAAGTCTCGGAAATTGCACCGCCCAGATCGGTGATGTACTGAAATTTTCCTGTTTTCCCCGACCGCAACGAAGGAGCACACCACCATCCCGCCTCAATTCCGTATGGTTCGAGTTTGTTTTTAACCTCCAACAAAAGTTCACCGATTTCCTGATAGACCTGAACCGAAGGGAAACCGGTCAACCGGATGTCTTCCATCGGCGCGGTCAGCAGAAAACGCTTCAATCCGAATTGCTGCTTCATTCTGATCATCTGTTCCAGCATAAAATCCTTGCGGTTGCGATAGAAACGGAAAGGAACAATGGGATCGATGATATTTTCATGACTGATGCCGGACTGACTTATTTCAGGCAGGGCAGGAGTTCCTTTAGCCGACAAAAAGACAAGTCCGGCAGCGGAAGTAGCAATAAAGCTTCTCCTTTTCATAGTTTCAGAATTTGATAGTTACCATTGCAGGGCAGGAAATAATTTCCAAGCTTTTGCTTCTTTTATTTTGATGGGAGCATCGTCTGTGAAAACCTGTACATTGACAGCATCTTTAAGTGCAGGGTAAATGACCTGTGTAATACACTGCCGCCCGTTTGCAAAAACTTCAAGTGTGGATTTGTCAAGGAATATCCGAAGCCGAACCTTCTCCCCGGGTTTAAGAATGAAAGGAGCTTCTTCTGTTTCAACAACTGGATTATGTTCAGGATCAGGAGAAGCAAAAGCCATTACATACTCAGTATAATCGATTTTTACCAAGCTTGATTTTTTCATATCAATCTGCAATGTATTTTTTTCCCTGTCAATTAGAATGGGTGTTTGTTCACGCCCGTCTTCGGAACAGAAAACTTTTACCCCAAAACGTTTTGCTTCGTTTGGGTCAATCAGCAAATCCATTTCAAGGATATTCCCGGCGATATTTTTTAGCGTTGCCGATTGCCCAGCTGCAAGCGTGAAAGGCTTTTCCTCCATGAGATTGTACCTGAGTTGTTTAATTTCCTCAGGTGGTTCAATGTTCAGAGAAAGTTTGTCGTTGGCAAGTGTTAGAACCCTTGGCATCGACATGATTCCGCTTGAAACCCCTTCTTTCCGTTCAAGTACCCATGACCAGAGAATACGTCTCCCTTTATCATCAAGGAGAGTTTCAGGAGCAAAGAATGTCCCGCCCGGCCAGTTCATCCGGTGATGCGATTCAGGGTTAAACTGTTTGCCGTCCCAAGTCCCCACATAATACCTGGCTCCCCTGGCATGGCTGATACACAGAAGAATCCATTTGTCGCCTAATTTAAAAAAATCAGGACATGAAATGTCCTCGAAATCGTCCACATCAGGCATGTTATGAGTCATAAATTCGCCTGCCTTTTTCATGGGTTTGTCATAAGCATCGCCGGTGTACAATAACGGGGGATTCGGGTGTTTTTCACCAGGCACTCCGCCTGAAATCTGGTAATACGTATTTCCTTCCACCCACATGTGCGGATCCCAGCCTGGTTTGGCAATAGGGTTTGCCTTGGATTTGATCCACTGATCCAGGTTATTGCCATCGCTATGGGCTATACAGTTGCCATCGGTGCCTAAACCGTGGTAAACCAAAACCACATTCCCGTCGTTGGCAACGAAAGCATTTCCGCTGAAAATATCATGTTCGGGGTCGCCCGGAAGAGGCTGCAAATCATTCAGCCACCAGCGCCAATGAAACAGGTCGATACTGGAAAGGTGCTGCCAGTGGCATTTATTGTCATCATGGAAAATATGCCAGAGATGATATACGCCATCTTTAAAAAAGGCGCCGTTCGGGTCAAACGGGTAACCCTTGCCTTCGGCAATAGCAAGATGCCAGGTAGGCCGTATCGGGTCGTTGAGCTCAGCCCTGCGAATACGCCTTGCCGCCTCAATATCGCCCCGTTTTATTTTTATTGTATCAGACTGTCCTTGTGCTTTAAAAGTAAATGGCAGAAGGAAGAACAGCATTAAAAGGAACAAAAGGTTTTTTTTCATAATTCAGAGACTTTTATATACAATTCATTCATTGACGGGAGAAACAAATTTGTATTCGCCTGATCCGAGCTGAGAAAAGGTATTATTTTGACTTGTTCATCTTGTATTATTCGTTCATCAGTTTTACATCGAGATATTCTTCGTCCTGATTGTCGTACCCTGCGTCAAGTATCCAGACTTTTTCATTGTTTTCGGATAAAAATTTTGCATCCAGGCTTTTGCTGTCAGATTGGTAAACCGGTAAATTATAATTCCAGATGCGTCCCTGAATATCTTTCTGAACAGATGAGAGCAATAGTATCCTACATTTCGGATGATGAAGCAGATGGCTGTTTTTTTCAGCATTGTTCTCATCTTTTTCCAACGATGCCAGTGAAGGAGCTACAAAAAGGTTCTTTTCGTTCAATGACTCAACCCAGGTGATGGCTTTATCCAGCCACTCCGGATCCCGGGAAGCAGCCAGCCGCAGGTGAAGATTTATGGAAGCATCGGCAGTCTTGCCGGCCAGATGGTGCATGGTCTCTTTTAATGAGGTATTGTACTGCTCGGTGGTGAAATTATTTTCAGGTTCCCGGTGAAAGGCTAAAAGTAAGTCGGATGCTCCTATTAACTCCATTTTTTCAAGAAGCGATTCTATCCTCTGTATGGATTGCCGGAATTCTACCGAGTCGTTATTGACCAGCCTCAGGTCAGGAAAAAGATTGATGCCCGACGTGAGGTCAACCATTACCTTCAGGTTTTGTTGTTTAATCCATCCCGACTCCCTCTTCAATGCTTCAGGATCTTTATCGTCAAGGTATTTCCAATCAACCAGAACTCTGTCAAAGTGCTGAAAAAAGGTAGGCCTCAGCAATATCTCCTTTTTTATTGAATTACAATTACGGAGAGCTAATCCTCTTTTTTCATTTTGCCGGATTTGCGGGATAAAAGGAATTTCTTCTATGTTTTCTTCATCCATCCTGACGGAAAAAATCCGTATATCTCCTCCGGCAATTGTAGCAGAGCTGTTTTTCCCGGTATTGGTTTTCAGGTTTTCAGGAAGATATCCTATGGCTTTTCTTTCCGATCCGTCAATTTTCAATTCTTTGATATCCTGGATTTTTCCGTGCCGGGATTCGATGGCAAATGGTTTTTCTTCCCAGTTGTTATTCGTAACGGCCAAAGTATATAATCCTTTCTCTTTCCGGCAGGTGATCAGACTCAGCTCAGGATTGGTTTTAAAGACAGCTGCTTCAGCCAGGATATCTGACAGAATGGTTTTCATATGTTCAGCCAGGATAAATGGTTTCAGAAGCGGCTTATCGATAAGG
>CAYWTT010000106.1:0-9423 GCA_964461245.1 uncultured Prolixibacteraceae bacterium
TCGGTCTTGGCGGACCGGGGCCGACTGACTTTGTTGCCCACGGTCACCGCCAGCATCACCTCGTGGGTTCCATTGTTGTAGTTCCGAAGGTTCCGTATGGCTGAAATCCGGTCGGCAGACTTAGCCGTTTTGTCCAGGATGGTTTTGAGGGATCGCTCCTGAGCCTTCAATCTGCCCCGGTAAAAATCGGAAAGATCTTTTTCTCCGGGTTTCTGGCTGTTTAATTCCCCGATCACTGAAGCTATCTCAAACATCTCAAGAGAGGTTTGTGCTGTATTCTGAACCCGCTGGCTCTCGTTTGAGAAAAGAACCGTGTTCACCAGGGGTCTGATCAGCCGCGGATCTCCGGAGAAACCCGCATACCGTGCAGAAATCCTCCTGATAAATTCATACGGATCATCCAATCCCAGCCGCAACGCTTCAGCCATGTTTTCACCGCCCACATCGAGGAGTCTTTTCAGCGCCTCCATGCGAACAAGGTAAGATTTGCTCTCTTTAAAGAGGGAAAGCAGCCTGGCAGAAAAACCTTCCGGAGGATTCTTGCTGAGCTGTTTGATGGCTAAAGCCTGCAAATTCGGATTGCTGTCGTGCAGGCAGGTTTCCCATAGCCTGGTGTCATTGATCCGCAGAGCAAGGTCTTTGTTCAGACGCTGCGCACCTTCCTTATCAAAATGATAGGTAGGATCGCCGATCAGATGAGATTCCAGCAATTGAAATTCTTTTTGCCAAAATCCAATCCGTGCTCCCTCCGCCACCATACCCAGCAACTCGAGCGACCACTTGTCCTGAAGGACGTTCACGGTATTTCCCTGGGCCACCACTGTGCTGCCATCGCCAAAAACATGGTATCCGGCCACATATCCCGGTTTATGGAAAGATCCGTTATAACAGGCATCAAAAATGGTAAAACGGGGTTGCATCCTCACTTTTAGCAGGTCAGTCAATCCAATGTTCAGGTCGGCAGCAAAAACTGAGTCACTGCTTCTCAGCGAATCCAGACGACCGGCACTGAAAAATTCCTCCGTCAAGCCATACTCTTTCATGACATCCTGCCGGAATTTCACGGCTTTCTGTCCGCTGTACCTGCGGTAGGTGTTCCGGAGGGAAACCGCCATGGCAGCCATTGGACCAATCGCCTTGCCTCCCGGGTACTCCAGAATATTCTGAGCCGGATAATCCCCGTTTATGTACTGGGTGTCGAAATCACCGTGCTCATGAAAGACAAACAGGTCGGTTCCGCTTTCCTGCATTTTGTCAAAAAGCCGGTATTTCATAAACGGGTCCTGCCTGAAGTTGTAAAATCCGTTGCCTTCTGAACTTTTAAAAGCCAGGGGAATCTGTTCCCGGATGATAAACTGCTCATTCTGCCAGGCAGTCAGACAATCGGAGTTGTATCCATGCCCGTTGAAGATCACCAGCCGGTCGAGCGGATTTTGCTCCCGGTGGGCCGCCACTACTTTCCTGAGGTACCTTTTCAGCAAAACGGCCTGATCAATCCCCATGTCCGAAGGAGGCAACATCCGGGCAGAATAAAAATCGCAGGAAATCACCTGGGGTGAGTTCTCCTTCAAACGGTAATAGAAGATCAGGGAGTCGGCCTCATCCCGCTGAATGAACTCAAACTCCAGGTCCAGATCATCATAATACCGGTCTGAACTTACCGAAGCCTCGGTAATCGGAAATTTTTCCTCATCCATTTTAAAAGCGGTCGTGGCATGTTGAAAATTCTGCACCCTCACCACCGGTATTTTACCGATAAAAACAGCTCCTTCCAGGACCGGTTTCTGGCTATACAGATCCCTGATCTCAACCCTCAGCTGTTCCGGATTGTTCCACTCCCCGACCAGGATCAGGGCTCCGAGACCTTCACTTTTCAGGACCGCCTGATAATCCAGGATCTCGTTCCGGGCAGCCTCAAAATTGGCACGGTCAACCACGATCAAAAAGCGGGAGCCGAATTTCCCTTTGGCCGGAATTATTTCACTTTTCTTCTGGGCTCCTGCACTGAAGCTAACAACGATCAGAAGCCATACCGCCATCCACAATGTTCTTTTCATCTCACCCTCCGTTTTTTAACGCATATAAACTTCCAATCTGTTGACTGTTTTAAGCAGCTCATTTCTGAGTCTTTGATCCACACCGCTTTCCTCAGCCAGGTTTCGGCAGGCAGAGATGATGTCAGTCTTCCTGTAAGAAAGGGTGAACCAACCCAAGGCCTCCGCCAGCCGGATCCGGATCTTCAGATCCTGCTGCGGATCTTTCAGAACGCGCAGAAAATTATCCACTTCCGTGTGGATATTGTTGTTTCTCAGGAAACTAACCCCATTCATCCGGGTGTTTATTTTAAGGGTGGTATCGGCGATATCCCTGCTCATCTGAGAAATTCTTCTTCGTGAGTCGATTATGTCTTTAAAATCATTGGAACACTTCTCTTTATTATAAAGGGATGTGCTGTTTCCGATCTGTTTGATGACCTCCTTTTCCAGTTTATCCAAGTCAACAAGGTCAAAACAGAAACCGGCATTGAACTTTACCCGCTCGTCCAGGTTATCGTTCAGATAGATTGAAGCAATATAAGGGATGAATTCATCCTTTCCGATTCTTCCCATGGCATAGGTCGATTTCCTCCTGATAAACTCATAAGGATCATACACGGATGTTTTAAGTAACTCCCCGAATTTTCCGCTGTCGTAAAACTGCAGGAGGTGGTAAACCTGAAGCCTCAGCATATAGGAATCGGAAGAGTGATAGGTCTCCACCAACAGTTGCTGCATCCCCGGATACTCCAGGCCAAAGAGTTTATGCAGGGCCAAACCCTTAAGGTCGGGATGTTCTTCTTTGTTCAGAAACTTCAGCCAGTAAGCGGTCTTTTTTGATTGAAGATCGGCTTTTGGGCTCTCTCTGGAAGATTTGAAAAAGAAAGTCGGATCTCCGATGAGGTGAGACTCAAGGATATTCGTGAGCATAGCCCACTCTCCCACCCTGTATCCCAGACCAAGAAGTCCCAAAAGATCGGATGATGATTTATCCTGCAGCACATTCACGCTGTTGCCGATACCGACCAGCGTTTTCCCTCCGGCAAAAATGTATTCTCCCGCGATATAACTTTCTTCCCGGAAATCGCCATTGTAACAGGCATCAAAGATGACCACCCTGGGATTGGGTTTCATTCCCGGGATATCCTGCAGCACAATTCCTGTCTCGATTTCTTCGAGTGAGTCTTGTTTTATTTGTCCGGCATCGAAAGCCCCTGCAAACCAGGTTGAATCGATCCGGTAATCATCCATCCATTCCTTTTTCAGCTTTTCAAGATCATGACCTGCGGAAGCTTCCTTCCTTAAACGGCTTCTGAAAAGCTTCCTTGCCGCCTGCGCATTTTCATCGATGCCCTGGCTTTGCGGTATCCCGGTGATATATTGCCGGTCGGGGGTACCATGTTCATGGAAGAGCATCAGATCAGCCTCATCACGCTGCAATTCACTCCTGATGGTTTGCTTCATGTAGGGATACATGCAGTAAATCAGAAATTTAGATGAATTCCGGTTACTGAAGGCCTGGGGAAACTGCTCCCTCATGGTAATCCCCTCTTCTTTCCATGCCGTGAGACTGTTTGAAAAAGAGCCTTCGCCGGTATAGGAGACGATCACATCAAGCCGGTTATCTGCAGCCCTTTCAGCAAAAAGCTTCCGGAAGTAATCCCGTATCTGCCTGTAGCCGGCCTCCCCCTTCATCGTGGGTTTCAAACGGCCGGTGTATATGTCGCATTCTATCCGCTGGGGAGAGTCCCATCGCAGGGAATAGTAGTGGAACAACGGATGGATGCTGTCCTGTGATAGATAATCGAACCGCAGGTCGAAATCATCATAAAACCGGTCGGAAGGGACCGAGGATTCGTTCATAGGGAACTTATCCTGGTCCATTTTGAAAGCAGAGGTAAAATGCTGCGCATCCCTGACCATGGGAATGGGAATCTGGCCGATGAAGATGGCACCTTCCAGTCCCTCCCCCTTGTAATGAGAGATCAATACCTCCTTAACCTGTTCCGGATTGATCCAATGTTTGTCCGCAATAAACGGCCGGAAACCTTCTCCCTGCAACAGCGCCGAATAGGCATCGATCTCGGTTTTACAAGCCTGATACGTATCGCTGTCCACCACGATGGCAAAACCTTTCACTGCCGCCGCTGAAACCACAGGCCAGGAAAGCAGCATTGCCATCAGAAAAACCGGGATTTTTCTGATTATCATGATTTATCCCATTCAGAATGTAAAGCCGAATCCGATTTTGCTCACCATCCGGTGCTCATCACTGTCGACTGGTTTGAAATAATCCAGGGCTCCGTTCACGAACATACCCGTACGGCCGTTTTTGCCGATCCGGGTAAAATAACAGATCTCCGCTCCTGTTTTTGTATAGCCCGATTTCAGGTAGTTGAAATCAGAATTCATGAAGTCGGTGATAATGACGGATTCCGGGTCGGGTCCGCCATATACATATAAACCATCCAGATTCTTGTGATAGTTAAAAGACAAACCTCCCAAAATCCTGTTCTGATTGCCCAGATTCAGATTACCCTTGGCGTTGATTCCTACCATCATCTCTTCGATCTTCATTTCAGAAGCCGGAAAAATGTATACATCATCCGAATTCCTGTATTTTGCGATCAAGCCGGTTCTCCATTTATAATCGAGATCACTGCCCCTGAAAAAATCGTATTTCAGGGCCATTTCCTGTAAATCATAGGTTGACCTGATGCTTTTATAAGTGGTGATCCAGCGCTGGACCTCGAAGGTTTTGTCGAGCACCTGGACATATTCGATCCCGCTGGTATTATGGTCTGCCCAGGAGAGCTCCACTTTATTCAGGTTCTTTCCAGGGATCAGCAGCTGCAAATCGGCTTCATAGTTGTTAAACTTGACACTTCCCTCCTTTTTAGGTTTGGTAGGGGTGCTGGTGGCATCCTCCACGCCATAGGTATATTTCCCGTCTAAAAGCAGTTGAAGTGATTCTCCTGTGTACCCGTACTGGAACGCCCCACCGATTTTGTTCCCGTCGTATACGAATTTGCCCAGCGACTGAAGGCCTCCCACCACGGCACTGTAAAAATAGCCGAGCCCCTTCAGCACATAAACGTCCTGGTTAGCCTGGCTGTTGCTGTTGGTAGTGGAAGACTCCTGGTTTGTCCTTTCATACATGAAGTTCAAACCCACGCTGTGGTTGTTAAATGTAGCCACAAGCGCCGGTTTTACATTCAGAATGTAAAAATTCGTTTCCGACCGGGGATCTACCTGTTTGGCGCCGGTCCGGGTCTGATACTGGGCTCCAATCCCGACAATGTACCTCTCCCAGAGTGGTTTGCTGGCCACCTTCATACTCAGGTTATAATCCTGTTTTACCCAGTCACTCAGGTTTTTGTCGACCGGATAATAGGGAATGCCTCTCACCGGATCGAGCATGGTGGTATTGTAAAGTGTTCCTTCCTGTTTTTCATTGTTGTAGGAGAACTTTCCCCACACATATCCGCCTCCCAGATTCAATCCGCCCTCGGTGGATACTCCCAGGTTCCTTTCATCCGAGCCTTCTGGTTTACGCTTGAAATCCCCCTCTTTCAGGTTGACATCGAAAAGCAGGTTATTGAAATCATACATCTTGTCGAGCGTAAGCCCGGCACTGTTTTCCGTATTAAACCACAATGATTTTGCTTTCAGCAGCTCCACGGAAGCCGGATTGACCAGGCGTGAATTCTCATCCTGGGCCATGATATTCTGGGAAAGCAGCAGAATGGAAGCTGTCATTCCTGCCCAATATATATTTTTAAATTTTCTCATTGCTTTCATATTGAAGTTTCTATCCGTTATTTCCAGGTATTCCAGGAGGGTGCCTTGGCTCCGTTTCTTCTGATCTCAGGCAAATCCATCACCTCAAAGTCATCCGAACTGTTGTTGGTGTCATAGTAAATATTTCTTCCATCGGGGAGGGTGGTTTTGATTTTCCTGGCCACACTCTTGGAAATATAGGTTCCTCCCACTGTGGTTGCACCGGCATCCAGAACGGCCGGGACCCTTTTTAACTGAACCTGGTTGGCATTTCCCACGAGTTCCACTGCATCAACCACTTCATCGATACTGATCTTGTAGTTCTTGGAAGTGGAACCGACCGGACTCACATAATTGTTGGGATCAATGGGCGATGAAGGAAAGTAAATAACGAAAGCGCCGCCGAAAACGGTAGTCAGCCACTGCGGAGTGGGTGACGGCCAGAAGGCCATGTACATATTGATGGCCGGATTGTCGCTGATCAGCGAGGTGGTCTTGACCAGCGTCTCAAATTCCGCACTCAGCAGGTTGACAGGAGAACTGGGATTCAAATTGGCTTTGGTGTGATCATCGGCCATCTGGGCGATGATGACCGATTCACCCGGATTCAGCGGATAATCTTTGTCAACGGGAATCTGCCAGATGGTGGAGGCATACACAAATTTCGCAGCATCTTCACCCGGCCATACCGGCAGGTTGGCTGTGGCAGTCAAGGGATTGAGTATAGCAATGCAAAGACCTTTCACATTCTGGACCTCTTCGCTGTTGTTGTAGATTTCGTAGAACTGATCACGGAAATAAGAACCACCGGTCGGGGTTTTTGAACCGCAATAGAAGAGCTCTTTCATTACCAGGGCACCCGATTTGGATGCGCCCACTTCAATATTCACCTCTTTGTTGTTTTCCACCAGGTCAATGTTCACGGCATTACCGCTGTAATTGTATGTAAAACCGCCCTTGCTCATTTCCGTGGATATCGTGATGGTATAAATCCCGGGAATGATGTTCTCCACGGAGATTCTCCCCGAAGCATCCATGGTTGCCGTTACTGTATAATTTTCAGCATAGTTGACCAGCTTCACATTGAAAGAGGTGGGTGCCGGTGCATTCCCGATATTGAGATTGGCCTTCACCACGGTGACAAGCGGTTGCACCTCACGGGCGCTGTTGGCTTCCTCGAACTGGTCACAGGAAGCGAACAGGAAAAGGACCACTGCCACTCCTGTCCATATTTTAAATCTGCTTTTCATGGTAATCATCTTTTTAGTTACTTAATCGTTAAAGCCAGTTCGAATCCAAAGAAGAGAGGAACCGTGCTGTTTATCACCGTGAATGATCCCGGGGTTCGCTTACTCTCATAAAGCGGTTTGCTCTGGAACATATTGTTGGCAAAGAATGAAGCCCTCAGATTGTTACCGATTTCCTTGGTAAGATGCAGGTTAAACAGGAATGTGGGGAACCACGACTCAGTGATGAACCTTCTGGGATCCTTGCTGTCGAATAGATAGGAAAATTCGGGATCATTCTTTTTCGAAGGATCAAAATCATACATCAGGCCATCCTGCCGGGAGATATAAGCCACAAACATGGAATCATTCCCAATGTTGTTCCAGTACTTGTATACCCAGTTGGCCTGAGCGGTAAAGGTAACCACAAAACCGATCGACGGAATGTTGTGCGTGGCACGGAGGGTGGTGGTGAACCTTTCCCTCTCTTCCCTGGTGTTTCCCGGTTCATACACCCCGATGTTCCGTTCCAGGTTATTCAGGTTCTTCTTGGTACTGTATGTATAATCATCCCTCCAGTTGGTGGAACGGATATAAGAACCGTTTAACACGAATGAAGTGCGGATTGACTTGAATCTCCCCAGGTCGAAGTCAAATTCCAATCCCCGGTTATCCGACCGTTGAGAATTGGACGGAGAGGCATAACTGACGAATATTTTACTGGTACTTTTTTCACCGAGGTTCGGAATACTCCCCGGATTAGCTTTGGCTATCTGATATTCTTTGTAGTCGATAAGTTTGAAAATGCTTGACATGCTGTATCCGTTCTTCAGTTTTTCGTTGAAACCGGTTACTGAAAAACGCATCTTTTTCCATTTGAAATCAATTCCGATCTCATTCTTCACATTGGAAGCGATCTTGAGATCCTTGTTCTCCGTATTGTAAACCCGCGTTGTGGCAATCAGCAGCTGTTCAGTGACAGGAACCACAGAGCTGTTCAGGTTGTTAAAATGAACAAAATCGAAATAGGCGTTTTCAGGATGCAGATAGAGCGTGGTCGGAGCTTTGGCGGTTACTCCGTGACCTCCCCTGAGGGTAAGTTTTTCGGGAACAAGATCGAGAGAGGCATTGATCCTGGGGGTAAGAATGCTTTTCCCGGCCACATTGTCGAATCTCGCACCTGCCTGCACACTCAGTTCCCTCTCATTGATCATCCAGGTGAAGTTCTCTTCGGCATAGATCCCGAACTGGGTAACAAAAGGAATATCTGAATATTTCCTGGGCCTGGAGGATGAATTTTCGCTGCTCACCGACCGGTAAGGCGGAGTGGTCAGGTCATATGTTTTACCATCACCCAGGTTGCCATCACTTTTAAAATCAATACCTGTCACGATCCGGTTGAAAGTGTCACCCACTTTTCCGGAAAAGGTGGCATTCACTTTGGCAAAGAGGTTCAGCTCTTTTCCGTAAATATCGTATCTGCTGAAATACTCATTGGGCAGGTAGGTGGCATAGTAGCTGCTCTCGCTGGAAGGAATGCTGGTCAATTCATTGCCGTTGGCGTCATAAACCTTCTGCCCGGGTTTGTTGCTTAAGACCGCGCCGTCGGTCCTGGACATGGAGTATGCCGCAAAAGCATTTCCCAGAAGCTCTTCCCGATAGGAGTGTTTATCCGAAAAATTCCCGGAAAGGGTGTATTTGACATTATTCAGCCATCCCTTGTCCATGGTGACGGTTCCATTTGTGTTGAGCCTGAAACCCACCTCCCTGGCACCGGAGGCCAGCTGTGATCGCTGATCATCGGGATTCTTCTCACGCGTATCCTTTCCGAGGGTAAAGTCAAAGGAGGTATTGGTAGCCCAGTCTTTGAAGAGTTTGGTATATAACAGCTTGGCTGTGGCCCGCTGATAATAGGTGTAGGATTCGGTCGGTTCCGTGATACTGTAGGCATAATCCCCGCTTACATTCAGGTTGCCAGCCTTGGATCCCAGGATGATGCCCTTTCCGGCAGATACCTGGTAAATGCTCGGATTTGTTTTAATCCGGATATTCAGAGGTTCTTTACCAGCCTTCGACCGGATGATCACTGCGCCTGAAGAGAGGTCACCATATTCGACCGAAGGAATACCGCGGATGATCTCGATCGACTCGATATTATCAGTGGAGAGCGTTCGCAGGTCGATACCCGAATTGGGCGATGTACCACCGCTGACCGCCGAACCGGAACCGGAAATGGCCGGGGAAAGTGTTTGCAGGTTTGAATTGTTGGAAAGGGGTGATCCGTCCACATAAATGGCAGTTCCCAAAGCATTCATTTCTGTTCCGTCATTCCCCACCCCGGTGATGTTCCGGATACTGAAAGTCTGCGCCTTGCTCAGGTC
>CAYWTT010000107.1:0-9409 GCA_964461245.1 uncultured Prolixibacteraceae bacterium
ATTGTTGCTGATATCTTGTTGGTCTTCCCGGAATGAATAATAAATGGGGATTATACCGGTAAAAAGAGGGAGGTGATGGATATCCTCCCTCTTTTTCAAATGATTGATTAAAAGCTGGTAATTAATAACCCTGGTTTTGATCCAGGTTGGGATTTACATCCATTTCAGCCTGAGGAATCGGGTAAAGGCCTTTTCTTGCAGATTGATAACCAAGAGGGCCCAGTTTCTGTTCGGCAAGTTTCCATCTGACAAGGTCAAAATACCTTTTCCCTTCCAGGGCAAGCTCCACCCGGCGTTCATGAACAATGGCCGCAAAAATATCGTCAGAGGTTTTCACATCGGGTAGGATGTTCTTTGCAACACCCCGCGCACGGGCCCGAACCATATTGATTTTAGCCACGGCTTCCGCTTTATTTCCAATCCGGAAGGCAGCTTCGGCATATCCAAGTAATACTTCTGCATAACGGATGTTTTTCATGTTTTGTTCATGCCGTTCTGCAAGGTTGCCTACAGGGATTCCAACAACATATTTTCCGCAACTCATCCCGGTTTCAGGAGCCCAGGCAGCCTGGAACGGATTATCTTTCACCTCATCCGAAATGATATCTCCCTGGCGGATAACCGTATACCTAAGCCTTGGATCTCCGGCTTCAAATTCGTTGACCAGGTCCTGGGTAGGCATATTAAATCCAAGGCCAAAAATAGTTGAACCATTTCTGGGCCTGACCCAGAAATTGAAACCATTGCTGTAATCGGCACTTTCCCCACCTTTTGCCTGTGTTTCAAAAACGGATTCCGCTCCGTTGTCATATTCAGGTTTGAAAAGATTACCGAAATCAGGCAACAATGAATACTCCCCTGAATCAATTACTTTTTTGAAGGTGTCGAAAGCATCCTGCCATTTCTCATGAAACAAACAGACGATCCCCAGCAAAGATTGGGCTGCTCCTTTATCTGCCCTTCCAATTTCTGCGGCACTGTATTTGCTTTTCTGGGGTAGTAATTCCACGGCCTTTTTCAGATCATCCTCAATGAAACTCCATGTTTCATCGATGGTGCTTCTGGATGGAGTCTTTTCTGCATTAAGGGTGGTTTTAACCAGTGGAACTCCGCCAAACCTGATTGCCAGATTGTAATAATAATATGCCCTCAAAAAGTAAGCTTCACCCAAAGTCCTGTTTTTGATCTCCTGGTCCATCGAAATGTCAGGCACATGGTCAAGAACCAGGTTGGAGCGATAAACTCCCTTATAAAATTCCCCCCATAAGGTGCTGACCACTCCGTCACCGGCGTAGAAATTCAGATTGTCAAAGTTATTAAGTGCGCTAAGGTCAGAACCTTGTCCTTTAACGGCGTCATCAGAGATGATGTCTTTTTCAAAGGCAATGTTTTCAATCCAGAATCCTGATAAGAGGGCATATGCCGCATTCACTGCAGCGACCGCATCGTTCTGGGTTTGGTAAAAATTGGCTGTTGAAAGAACCCCGTTCGGTGATTTATCCAGGAAATCTTCACAGGAGGTTCCTGCCCACAGCATTAAAATAACCGAAAGAGCTGTGGTTAATTTATATTTTTTCATAGTGGTATTCATTTTCAGTTATTAAAAGGTGAGATTAACTCCCAGGATATAGCTTTTATTCCTGGGATAAGTGACTTCATCAAATCCGATTGTCCGGTCACCCAGACTTCCTCTGGATGCTCCGACTTCAGGATCATAACCTGAATAATTGGTAAAAGTAAGCAGGTTATATCCTGAGAAGTATATCCTGGCTTTACTGATTCCGGCTTTTTTCAGGAAGGATTCAGGCAAGGAATATCCCAACTGGAGGGATTTTAACCGCAGATAAGATCCGTCTTCAATATAACGGTCTGAACCTCTTGCATTCTGGTTGGCATCGACGGTGGAGAGACGGGGCTCCGAATTGCTGGTACCCGGTCCTGTCCAACGATCGAGGATCTCTTTCCCTTTGTTGTAATTATACGCTGAATTGGTCAGCCAGAAGGTGGTGGCATTATAAATTTCATTGCCGTATTGACCCTGGAAAAACAGAGAGAGATCAAAATTCCCATAACCCAGTGTGGCATTCAGTCCATAGGTGAAATCGGGATAGGGATTGCCGATAAAAGTACGGTCATTGCTGTCAATCACCTCGTCAGTGTTCAGGTTCTTAAACCGGATATCACCCGGTTTTGCACCGGTTTGCCTGGCATGGGCATCAATTTCAGCCTGTTTCTGGAATATTCCGTCGGTCACATAACCGTAAAATTCTCTGATGGAATGACCGACCTCGGTCCGGGTTGACATATCGAAGAATAATCCTGAAGTGATGGGCTCGTTTATTTCGCCCAGACTGACCACTTTATTCCTGAATGTGGCAATATTGCCATTCAAACTATACCTGAATCTTCCAATGTTGTCTTTCCAGCTTGCCTGAAATTCAAAACCTTTGTTATCCACTTCACCGAGGTTCTCATAGCCTGTACTCCCAAAGCCGGATGTCATTGGTTGCGGAAGGATCAGCAGCATGTCCGTCGTTTTTTTATCGTAGTAATCTGCTGACAGTAAAAGCCTGTACTTGAATGCTGATAAATCAAAACCGAAATCCAGCTGGGTTGTGGTTTCCCATTTCACATCGGGATTATAATCGGATGATGGGGCATAGGCCACACGCAAAGACTGATCTTTGCCCAAGGTATAGAAAGTTTGTGAAAGGGTGCTTGAGAAAGCATACAGTCCGATATCCTGGTTCCCAAGTTGTCCCCAGGAGGCTCTCAGTTTAAGATCGTCGATAAAGGGTACCTGAAAAAAAGATTCCTTCGAGATACGCCAACCTGCAGAAGCAGATGGAAACAGACCCCAGCGGTTGCTTTTTCCGAAGCGGGAGGAACCATCCATGCGAATATTGGCGGCAACCAGATATTTGTCGGAAAAGCCATAATTCAACCTTCCAAAGAAAGAAGCAAGAGCCCATTCTTTCAGGTTTCCCCTGGATTTATCATTGGAAGAACCTGCATCGAGATATTGAAGATATTTCTCATTGTTTGTGAAACCTTCCCTGTATCCGTAAATGTTGTCTGTCTGGGCTTTCTGCAGTGTATTTCCTGCCAGTGCCTCCAACTGATGCTTTTGATTCAGTGTTTTTGAAAAACTAATGGTATTTTCCCAAAGGATATCAAAGTAATCCACATCTTCCTGGGTCAGGCTGTTGATAGTCCGGTTGGCATTTCCTTCCGAAAAGGTAGGATCAAAATCCTTGGCCTGGCTGGAGTAGACATTCATCCCAAAACTCGACTTGAACTTCAGTTCCGGTAAAATCAGGTATTCGGCAAACAAATTTCCGAATAACTGATTCTGTTTTAAGGTTTTATCCGAACGGGAAGCCATGCCCAACGGATTTTGTGCGTCTCCTTCGTTTGCTCCCGGCCCGGCATACGAACCATCCGCTTTATAGACCTGGATAGTGGGTGGCTGAAAAATGGCAGCCCTGACTACCCCGTTGATTTCCGTATCAATCAGATCTTCTGAAATCCGGGACAGGTTCAGGTTTGTTCCAATAGTAAATTTCTCAGATATTCTGGAGTCAAGATTAAACCGGATATTGTAACGGTTGAATCCCGAAAACTTTACAATACCATCTTGTCCGTAATAACCTATTCCGGTCAGGTATTTTGTTTTTTCATTTCCGCTGGTGACCGATATGTCATATTTCTGAAAGGCAGCACTCCTGAAAATCACGTCCTGCCAGTCGGTCCCTTTGCCCAGTCCTGAGGTATTCCAGACAGCTGTTCTGCCCTCGTTGACGAGTGCTTCATTGCTGATAGCGGCATAATCGGAGGCTGAGAGGAGATCCAGTTTTTTTGAAACGTTCTGAATCCCGTACTGAACATCCACATTAACCTGTGTAACACCGGTTTTCCCTTTTTTGGTTGTTATAAGCACCACTCCATTGGCGGCTCTGGCTCCGTAAATAGCCGCAGCTGATGCATCCTTCAGTACGCTGATCGACTCAATATCATTGGTATTCAGGCTGTTGATAAAATCCTTCGTGGGCACACCGTCAATTACGTACAAAGGATCACTATCCCCAATGGTTCCGATGCCCCTGATTCGCACCTGAATTCCTGCTCCGGGAGAGCCATAATTTTCTGTTACGGTGACTCCGGCCACCTGCCCCTGAAGTGCCTGGTCGATACCTGCCACAGGAATCCTGTTGACTTCATTTGTACTCACTGTTGAAACAGCGCCGGTGATATTTCTCTTTTTCTGAGTTCCATATCCGATTGCCACGACTTCTTCTATTCCAATGGCCTCTTCTTCCATAACAAGTTCAAGCAATGTCTTTCCGGTAACCGGGACTTCTGTGGTTTTCATGCCTATAAATGAAAAAATCAACGCCGCGTTGGCCGGGATATCTGACAATTCGAAAAATCCGATGTCATTGGTAATTGTTCCCATCTTCGTTCCTTTGACCATGACAGTGACACCCGGAAGAGGATTTCCTGCTTTATCGGATACCTTTCCGGTTAACTTGCCCTGGGGTTGAGAAACCTGTTTTTCGACGGGTGTCAGTACAATATGGCGGTCTAATATGGTAATTCTGACTTCATTTTTGTCAAAAATCCGGGAAAGAATTTCATCAATTCTTTCATTTTTGACCGATAGATCCACATGACGGTATACATCAATGAGTTCACTGTTGTACAAAAAATAAAACTCACTGTTTTCTTCAATCAGGTTCAGAACATCTTTTACTGTTGAATTTTTCACATCAAGCGATAATCTTGCTGATTGTGAATAGCTCGATCCGGCAAAAGTCTGAAATACTGTGATCAGTATTAAAAACACCGTGTTTCTCATGTTCCTCCATGTTTTTTCGTGTGCCGAAATGAACAGGCACAGTAGTTTCCATTTTTTTTCCATAAATTTGAATGATTAATTGTAAATATTAATTGAATTGCCCGGTAATGGGTTCCTGAAAGGAAGTGCTCGAACACTTCCTTTCTTTGTTTTGGCAACAGGTTTATTCTCTCATAGGCATGGGTTCGTTATTCTGATTTTATGGATATAATTATTTCTGGTCTGGTTTTACCCGGAATGCTTTTATTCAGAGTGACCGGAAGATACCGGATATCGATAGGGGATGACAATCTCAGTAGTTCCAGGACCTGGTCCAGCGGTTCGTTTTCAAATGTGGTGGTTATGCGGTATTTATTTATTTCAGGATCCCTGATGGTTACCCTTACTCCATACCACCTCTCCAGTTGTAAAGCTACTTCGGGCATGGGGGTTTCATCGAAAATGAGTTTTCCGTTATGCCATGAAGTGAAATTTTCAGTTTTTACCCTTTCAATCACCGTTTCCCCGGTCGACTTGTCTAACGTGGTGCGTTCTCCGGGTTTCATCACAATGGCTTTATTAGCTCCTGTCATTCTATGATTCTGCAGAATTATCGACCCTTCCTCCAGAACAACCTCGGCGGTTTGGTCTTCTTCGAACGCTTTCACATTAAAACATGTGCCGGTCACTGTTACGGAGAGAATATCAGCATGGACAACGAATGGGATGGCTTTGTTTTTCATTACATCAAAGTAAGCTTCTCCCTGGAGAAAAATTTCCCTGTTTTGTTTGTTGAAAGGTAAGGAGAATCGGATTGAACTTTCACCTCCCAGCCATACACTGGAACCATCTGGTAATGCGAGCTGTGACCTGATTCCGGGTGGATTGGATACCCGCTGTTCGCAATACTGTTCTTCCGGATTTGCCTGACGGTATACTAACCAGCCGGTCACAAGCAATAAAGGAATAAAAAGGGAAGCCGCAATCCTGATCAGATAATGAAGCCAACTTCTGTCGGGCTGAATCAGCTTCAGCCGGTTTTTGACCCTCAGGAAGGCCTGGTCGCTGCCAATTGCGCCAATCTCACCGATAATTCGGGCAGCCTCTGTTATCTGCTTCTCAAAATCATGAGATTCACGCTCTGTTATCAGTTGACTGAGCTCTGTTGCCAATTGTTTTTTTTCTTTCATTCCTCTTTACCTGGTCTGATTTTCCTGTTTTACAAATAATACAACCAGGACCACATAAACACGTAGGAGAAAATGAAGAATTTTTATAAGAAGGATAATTTTTAAATGTGAATGGTCCCAAACAATAAAAGTAATCCGGCATAATCTTTCAACTCGTTTCTTAAAATACGGAGGGCCTGGCTTATATGCGTTTCTACAGTTCTTTTGGAAAGCTGAAGTTCTTCAGCAATCTTTTCGTTTTTCATTCCGCGGAAACGGCTCATTATAAAAATTTCCCGACACCTGGTAGGAAGAATATTTACAGCATGGTTTATTTTTTCCTTTAGGTCAGTTTCCAGGTAAATATCAGGATTATAAACCAGGTGATTCTCTGCCAGATTATTTAAACGGTTGATATAATCCTCTTCTATTTTCTTATGTTTGAGATAATTAAGGCTTTTATTCTTCACAGAAATAAAAAAATAACTTTTTAGTGAGTCTGAGGTTAAAAGATGAGGATGTTTCTGCCAGAGCGTAACGAATAAATCCTGAACGATTTCTTCCGCTTCATCTCTGTCAGGTATGAATTGGGTGGCATACAAGACTAATCCCGGGTAGTAATAATGAAAAAGCAATTCAAAGGCAATCTGGTCGCCGTTTTTTAATTGCTCGATAAGATTCTTTTCATCAATCCCCCGGATCTTTGCCATACGACAAAATTATAAAAATGAATTCAACCTGTTTAGGCTGACCCGATTTTTAAACTTTCTTTTTACGGAGTACCTTGTTCCAGTACACCTTCCTCTTCTTTTCCCATGAAATTGAGGCCAGCAGCCTTTTCAAACATGTTTAATGGCATAGTAATTTCCATTTTGCCTTGCCCGATTAAGTATATTTTTGTTTAATCGATTAAAGCAAATTTGAGCGATTCTTCCCCGATGGCTGAAAGGATATCCAAAAAAGATATGGCCACCAGAATGTACGCCATCCGGCGAAATCATCTTAAGATTCCGGCCGATTTGGTACTGATCGGTTTTGACGGGAATGAGAAAAGATTTCAGTTCAGGCTTCGGTCGCGGCTTATTGAACGTGTTTCTGAATAATCACTTATCATCATGTTTTAACATAACCATACCAACTAATAATTAATATAATCAGATCATGAAACAATCAGCATTACTCATCGGATTAATCTTTTGGATTTGCCAGGTGGGGGCGCAATCCCCGTTTAACGGTCTTGACATGAACATGGGCAATCTTTACCGGCTGTCGGCTGCCAGAACCCGCTCCATCAGTCCCGAAAACTTTACCGGGGAAAAGGGAAAAGGAGGAATGGCCCGGCCGGAAGACAAGGACAAAGTCAATACCGCCAATGCATTCAATGCTGCCCGCGACCTTGGACAGGGCTGGAAAGTGAATCCATTTATTCATATTCAGCCGGGCCAGACGGTTACATTGGCTGAAATCGAAGGCCCCGGTGCGATCCAGCACATTTGGATGACCCCTACGGGGAACTGGAGATTTTCCATCATCCGCCTGTATTGGGATGACGAAACCGAACCGTCCGTAGAATGTCCGGTTGGCGATTTCTTTGGAATGGGATGGGGTAAATATGCTCCGCTGGTTTCTTTACCGGTATGTGTAAATCCCGGCAGCGCCTTCAACTGTTACTGGGTGATGCCTTTCCGTAAAAAATGTAAAATCACGATGGAAAACATCAATGACAAGGATCCCATGAGGTTGTATTACCAGATCGACTACACCCTGACCGATGTCCCTTCGGATGCTGCTTATTTCCATGCTCAGTTCAGGAGAACGAACCCCAACCTCACTTCGGATTATACCATTGTGGACAATATCAAAGGGAAAGGTCAGTATGTCGGGGTTTACATGGCCTGGGGAGTAAACAACAATGGATGGTGGGGTGAAGGAGAGATCAAATTCTTCATGGATGGGGACAGCAAATTCCCAACCATCTGTGGCACAGGAACCGAGGACTATTTTTGCGGATCGTATGATTTTGATACCAAAGTGAAAAGTGCGGAAGGCGTTGAAACGGTTAAATATACTGAGTTTTGCACGCCATACAGCGGTTTGCCCCAGGTAATAAGGGGTGACGGGCATTATGAGGTAATGCAGCGTTTTGGCCTCTACCGTTGGCACATTATGGATCCGATCCGTTTCGAAAAGGATTTGAAAGTCACCATACAGGATTTGGGATGGCGTGCCGGCGGAAGATATTTGCCACAACACTCTGATATAGCTTCGGTTTGCTTCTGGTACCAGTCCGAGCCACACGCTAAATTCCCTAAATTTCTTGCATGGCAGCAACTTGAAGTTAATTGAACAGGAATCATGTGTGGAAAAGTACTTATTTCAGCAGTGGCAGTGTGGGCCTTTATCACAGCCTGCACTGCCACTGCCACCAAAAATGCAGGGACCGGGGGTCCTAAAACCGATACCATTCCTGGAACCTACGGGTATGATGTGGCCTTTATGAAGGAGCACCATATGGATTTTATTGAATTGCAAAGTGAAAACGGGAAGGCTTCTCTTTTGATTTCACCTGCCCTTCAGGGCCGGGTAATGACCAGTTCGGCCAATGGAGGGCCAGGGAAAAGTTTTGGCTGGATCAACTACAAATACATTGAATCGGGTCAGGTCAGTCCGCAGTTCAATCCCTATGGAGGGGAAGAACGTTTATGGCTGGGACCAGAAGGGGGACCTTTCTCAGTCTATTTTGCCAAAGGGGAGGAACAGGTTTTTGAAAACTGGACTGTACCACCGGTATTCGACACCGAAGCATTTGAAATTGCAGAGCACCGTGCGGATAAGGTGAAATTTGTAAAAAGCACGAAGCTGAAAAATGCCACCGGAACTGAATTTTCATTGAAAATCGAACGAACAGTTTCTCTCTTGCCAGCTGATTCCCTGTCGGTTATGCTGAATTCCGGTTTTCCCCGGTCACTTCAAATTGTGGCCTATCAGTCTGAAAACAGCATTACCAATCAGGGTAGGGAAGCCTGGACAAAAGAAAAAGGATTGCTATCCGTCTGGATGCTGGGAATGTTTAATCCTTCCCCGACCACGACGGTTTTCATTCCCTATAAGGAGGATGGTGCAGGTCCTGTGGTAAGCGATGATTATTTCGGAAAAGTCCCGGCCGATCGTCTCATAGTTGAAAACGGGGTAATCTATTTCAAAATTGACGGGAAGCTGCGTTCCAAAATAGGAGTTCCTTCCGGTAGGGCTTCAGCGCTCTGCGGAAGTTACGATTCCAGAGATAAAGTATTGACTTTGCTGTGGTGCTCACTGCCTCCGGTGCCTCAATCCTATGTCAACTCGAAATGGGGGAAACAGGATGATCCATACAGGGGGGATGTCATCAATTCATACAATGACG
>CAYWTT010000108.1:0-9387 GCA_964461245.1 uncultured Prolixibacteraceae bacterium
GCGGCAACGTTTGGGGATACACTGGCAGCACCGGGGATGTGGACTGGAGTTGGGACTATCACCTGATGATGAACGAATTCAGGATGCATCCCAAAATATGCGGTTGGCTTTATACCGAGCATCATGATGTCATCAATGAATGGAACGGTTATTACAAATTTGACCGGACCCGGAAATTCACCGGTCTGGAAGAGTTATTCCCGGGAATGACCTTAAATGATCTTCACAGTAACATGTATATTGCCACGGAAGGGGAAATATGCAGGAAAGCCAAACCGGGGGAAACGATCCTCATCCCCCTGGTGGCTTCTTTTATGACCGGTCATGATTACGGGGCCAAGGTATATCTGAAAACTGAACTGGCAGGATGGGATCAGCTCGGCCGTTATGAGCAGTACTCCACAGGCACCCTTTCGGTTGACTATCAGCCCTGGCTGAACAAAGCGATTACCTCTCTCCCGGTCAGAATGCCTGCAAAACCCGGTTTAGTTATACTGAGGCTAACTCTGGAAGATGTTGCCGGTCAAGCGTTACATCACAATTTCATCTGCTTTGTAATTGAAAATGAAAAAAAATCTGCTGTGCAGACCCTCACCATGAATGACCGGAAAGCGAACCTGATCACTTTTGCGCCTTCCGGCTTCACTTCAGCAGAATGGAGCCAGAAACAGTGGAATGTGCTGGATGGCCTGAAAGTCAACGGGGCTGGATATGGCTATTTTGAATATAAGATAACCCTGCCTGAAAACATCAACCCGGCAGATATAGATCACGCTTCAATCGTTTTTGAAGCGTCGGCCAAACAGCTGTTCGGGAAAGATAAGCCTGAAACTGAAAAAATGGAAGGCGATTACATGCTCGGAAAAGGAACATTTGATAACAGCCGGAATCCAAACTCCTACCCGATGACTGATGAAACCTGGTTCCCCAGCAATGTTCGGATCCGTATAAACGGAGAAATCGTCGGATCATATTTTCTGGAAGACGATCCTGCTGATCACAGGGGGATCCTTTCCTGGTATGCCCAGCCGCGAAATAAAAAGCTGAATGAAGCCGGTTCTTACGGATATCTGATTAATTCAGATATCCCGGGAGAAATCATCGCCAACACATCGGACAGAAGTGTCACCATACGGTTTGAAGTGGATGCCGCCCAACCGGGAGGATTGGCTATTTACGGTGAGAAATTCGGTAGATACCCGCTGGATCCCACTCTGGTGCTAATTATGAAATAAGGGTAAACGCCCTGTATCATCCGCCCTTCACGATTTTTCTCACGATTGTTTCATTCCCGCCGGAAATCCTGAGAATATAGAGACCATCCTGCAGATGGGAAAGGTCCAGCCGGTAGGTTTGGTAATCAGGCTGAAGATGCGCCAGGGAAAAAACCTCCACTCCCCTGATATCATACAGGGTAAGGGAGACCTCTTTCCCCGACAGGGCCATGCCGATGTTCAGCGTACCTGCAAACGGATTGGGATAAATCTTGATATTGTCTTCCGCAAGCCGGTTTTCAGATTCATCTGGGATCAGCCATTGCCGGTCCATCCAGGCCAGCCTTCCCAGGATCCAGTCTTTCAGGAAACTAATTTCGGCGCTGTAAGATGGTCTTACCGCGCTGTTTGGCCATATATAGGTCCCCAGTATCGGCCACCTTTTAAAATTCCGGCCTACTGCATCTCCTAGAAAAAGAACCTGATCATCGATGAAATTCATGATCGAGTCAGTGCTCAGCACTCCCTTTCTCAGAAAACTCCATCTTTTTTTCACCGCCATGACATAATCGGGATCCTTCATTAACCTTGCCCACCAATGTAAACAGTTGCGGGTTTCCGATCCAATTTTGTTGAAATCCCATTGGTCGACAGCCAGGTTCTCCGGACTGTAATTCACATTTCCGTATCCCAGGTCGAAATCCCATAACGGACCCGCTTTCAGTTTACCTCCCTCCGAATCGTCCTCTTTATGAAAGTATGCACTGAACCGGTATGCATCCACGTTGTTGGGCAACTCGTTCATTATCTGAAAATCGATGAAAGAAGGCACATCAATGTATTTTGAATAACCCTTTGAAGGATTTGCGAAGGAACTTCCGTTGATGGTGTTTTCAACTGTTTTAATATAGTTTTTAATCCATGCTTTTTGCTCTTTAGCCATTTCCTCGGGTTTGGGATAAACGTATGTCCATTGATGCACCCGGGTGTTCAGATACTTGACATCGGGAACATTGTTGAAATATTCCGAGGAAGAGAGCCCCGTTGTTTTATCCACCTTAAGAATATATCCGCCGGTCACCTCCTCTCCAGAAATGTCTGAAGGGTCCATTTTGGAAATATTCACCCTGTTCTTGTCTCTTTTTATCTTTTCGGTCAACTGGTAGACACCGATATAAGAGCCGTTCAGATAGACTTCACAAAACCGGAAACGGGGCTGCCATCTACCCAGCTGAGCCCCTAGATGATAAGTCAGCGCGTTGCGCAACATGGTTTTGTCGCTGTATGGAGCATAAAGCACCCAATCCGACTCTGCCGGCATTCCCATAAGTCCCACTTTTACATCTTCCCCCTGCCGGTCGCGGATTTCAACCGTGTAACTTTTCTTGGGAAAAGTCTGGGAGGATTGGCCGCGGATCTCAATACCGGCCACTCCGTCGAACTGGTTGCCGGGATCCAGGGTAGAGTTGGTCTGTCCGTGATCAATCACTTTAAAACCTGCGGTGATCTTGGGTTCATCCAAAATGGTCTGACCATAGGTATCAATCACGACCAGAGGAAGATGACTCCTTTCCGAATCAGGATTGAGAAACCAGGCAGGAAGCGGTTGGAAACTGGTCCCGGGATCGGCAATTCCCGCGACCAGAAAAGCGGAGGAAGACAGATCATCTGAAGTGGGACTGCTGTTGTGTACCTGCAAGGCCAGGACATTGTTTCCCTTTTTCAGGCTTTTGATCTGATCGGGAAGGAGCACAAACCGGGAAGGGATACCACCCGAAGGCATTTTGGCTTCATAACCGGCAGTAACCGCAAACTGGGAATAGGAAGGCCGGGAGGATATACCCATGTTGACCCTGGCAATCTCCACCCCGTTGAGATAGGCCACAAATCCGTCGTCAAAATCAACATAAAGCAATGCCGAGACGATTTTCGACGGATCGGGTATATTAAAGATATGGCGGAGATACACTGATGTAACAGCCGGAATGACAGTTCTGTCGTCATTATCACCATAACCGATGCCTCCCGGTCCTTTGGCCCAGTCAGATGCATCAAACCAAAGGGCATTCCATCCGGAAGGCGGCTCACTGGTTCCGGCGAAATATTCCCATTGATCTTCAGCGCTGACTATAGACTCCCAGTGATTGACCTGCTGGGAATATACCCGGAAGAATTGAAAAACCAGCCAAATCGATACGAAAAACACCCTTCTCATCCCGCCCTGTGACATCAAATTATGTTAGCAAACAAAAATACCTTTTTGAATCCAGACAGCGTAAAGAATATCCTGTTTTCAGTGAGAAACAGGAGAAAAAAACCGAAATTCCCGGTACTAAAAAATGATAATCCGAATTTATTTATTTCGTAAAAAAACAAAATAACCCGATGAAAAACAGGAAGGGAAAATACAACGCCGAAGAGCAGGAAAAACTTGACTGAAAGGCAAAGGTAATGTCTAACCCTGTAAGTGTGCTAAGCCTAAATGCTGCGACGATCCGTGACACGCCTCCTGGACTCCTGAGTTCATTCAAAGTGAATATTACCGGTCAGAGATGAGATCGGGGAAGCATTCCGGAAATTAATACAGGAGCCTATGGACCAGGATGCAACCCGGGATCAATTTCATTAAGTCCATATTGCCGGACTTTCTGCGCCTCATCAAGAGCCGCAATACCTTGTGCATTGCCTGTAGCCGTCATATACAACAGACTCGAAAATACCGGAAAACGGAACAGATTAAGGAGGGTGGAAGAGCTGATTCAGTATTTTAATTTCAGGACATATACTTGTCTGCTTCCTGTAAAAGTGGAATTAAATCCGATCATATCGCCTTCCGGACTCCACCGGCAGTGGATATCACAGCGCCAGAACCCTTTCCCCTGCGTAAATGTTACCGGTTCCGTATAACGTCCCAACGGCAATACCGCTTCAGTTGCCATATCCATCAGGTAAATTTTTTGTTCCCGCAAGCCTTTGCTGGGATAGGTATCGGTGACCATCCATTTTCCGTCAGGAGAGAAGGTTCCGTGACCATCATAATCAAGTAGTCCGTTTCCCAGGCGTTTATAATCCTGTTTCCCGACTGTAAAAAGAATATGGGCATCCTGTTTCCCTTCGTATTCGTCTCCCTGGTACCCGGCGGTAATCATTAATTCATTATCGTTTAACCAGTCAAAATGGGAACCTCCCCATTTCCCGGGAAAACATGGAGAGATATTACTGCCGTCACGGTTAACCGTAAATGCCGTGGTGTTTCTTTCAGGGATGGCACGTGCCAGCCAGAATATTTTCGAGCCGTTCCGGCTGAACCGGGTGTGGGCAAAATACTCAATTCCGTCAGCAGAAATTTCGGGAACCAGGCTTTTTATCTGCGCAAGAGAAACGATCAGTTTAGCTTCTCCCGTTTCCAGGCTGATCAGGAAAATGCCGTCATTCCCGGGAAATTGAATTTTTTCTCCCGGATCCTGACCTTTTCCGCCATACCCATAATCGGGACGTGTAATCCGCAGCCGGGAGAAATTTATACTCACCGCTTCCCTTCCGTTGGGTGAAACTGCACTGACCGGATACGGAATGACTTTCAGCTCTTTCCGTGAATACACATTCATGATCACAGATACATATTTATTCTCTCTGAAATCATTGTAAATGATCAGAGAATCAGGATTGGTTCCCAGCCAATGAGCCATACAACCTTCCTGAAAGTTCCATGCCCTTGTTTGGGTAAGCGGAATAAACTTCCTGGTTTTCATTTCAACCAGTCCCAGTGTCGCAGGATCAGTTTCTTCAGGAAGCTTATTTTTAATATCCGTTTCGAGTACGGTAGCATATTTTTCATCACCGCTCCATGAATTGATCCCATAATAACTGGCAAATAGATGTTCTTTATTGTTATTGGTAATTTGAACCGGTTTGCCGATTTCCGGAAAAAAGATCACCTTTCCCGGCAACTTCCGGCCATAAGAATAAAAGACTGCCAATATCAGTCCAAGAAATAAAAGTATTTTCATATTCAGAAAAAAATCGACTATCCATACAACTCAAACCCAAAAGGTGTTTCAGTTTTCATTTTTCTTACCCTTAAAATATCACTTCAGGGGGAACAAAACCAATGTAATATACAGTCCCATAAAATCGCTGATTCCTCAAACCATCGTTGAATAGTGCCTGATCCTTTCAGACAGGTACTGGCATCTTTGATATGGCGATCCGCAGCAAATTACTGCCGATCGCTATATAATTCAATGCCTGAAGCTCCACCATATCCCTGCTGATTTTTAATATCCTATTTCTGAACAGGGATCAAAGATATATCGGAAATAAGAACAGGACTGTCGTACAAAGGAATTCTGAAGGTATATCCACCACCCGACTTATGCCAATCAGCTCCGGGAATCCTGTAAATCCTTCCCGAAAGCAAGTCTACCCAGACAGGTGTGCTGAAATCTCCCCCTTTCACGGTGATTTCCACATTTTGAGTCACAAAATTATCATTGGGAATATTTCCATCAAACCACAGGGATACAACTTGTTTACCCGTTTTTTTGGATCTGTAGGCAAATGCAGAGACTGATTCCGGGGATTTTACCTGATAGCTGAAGTTCGTAATTCTTTCCAGGTTATGATCGAAGACCGATGCGATATGCTGAACCGTATAATAGGCCACTTTGGGGCGGATCGCCTTCAATGTGCTGTCGGATTGAATCAGTCCTTTCACATTCAGGGTATGGTTGCTTTGATAATACATATCAATGATGCTGAAAACCGAGGATTCGATGTCACGCCCCAAATCACCCAGCATGCGCCGGGCATCCCATTTAGCCTGCGATATTTCGGTCCAATGGTATTTCTTCAGGGCAAATCCATTGCAATATCCGCTGGGTGCTCCATTCTCCCCCTGCCGCAACTTCAGCTTGTCAGAATATTTGCGCAATACGGAATCCAGTTTGGCCTGGCCTATGTAATTATCATCGGGATTCATGGTGTACCCATGATATACAATCCATTTAAACAGGTCGAGTTTTCCCTTTTCGGAGAGAACCTTCAGGTAGCGATCCAGGTACCCAGTGTTGTTCCCGGAGGCCATCGCCAGACCGGCTATTTCAGCATCAGGTTGGATCCGTAGGATCATTTCAGCCGTCCGGATATTGAATTCAGCTATGCGCTCAGGCGTATTTTCCTTATTCCCATCGGGTTCGTTCCACATTTCCCATTCTGTAACCTTGTCCCTGTACCGGGTCACCATTGCCTCCACCCACCGGTCCCAGCCGGCCAGCGCCTCTTCGGTAAGGGGTATGCTTCCGCCCAGGTTCATGCCTCCGCTGTCATAAACCGGGTTTCCGTAGCTGGTCTGAAGCCATGGTTTCAACCCATTGGCCGTGGCAAAATCAATGATGGAATCGAGCCATGCCCAGTTGTATACGCCCCTTTGCTTTTCAGTCTTGGCCCACCCCCCCTGCAGTCTGATCTTTTTGATTCCCAGAAGAGGCAAGAATTCTTTATATGAATCGAAGTTGGCGTAATCCCGGTCTAAAACTTCGCAGCCTATTGTCCAGTTTGAACTTTCAATTTCATGGACCGTTCTCGGTCTGATTGTTCCGATCTGCTTGAAGGGTAGGTCGGGACAGGCTCTCACTCTTCCGGGAGAGCCATCAATAAACTGTCCGGATGTGAGGTTCACAGACAAAAGGAAGATCCCTGCAATGGCCAATGTTTTTTTCATCTTTCAGGCTTGTTGTTTTTCGCACACAACAATTTTAATCAAACTGCTGTTAAAAAACAAATTAAGTGGTTTCTATGTCGGATTTCAGAGCATTTATCCACTAAGACCAGCAAGAAAACCATTGTAGATAAAAATGTCAACTACGGTAACAAAGCCTGATATCAAGATTAAGGCCGCTTACACTCCTTCCGGATTATCGACTCTGAATTTTGGAGTCAACCAAAAAGTGTCAATGTATCAAAGTTGAAGAATATATTCATCCCTTCCCCTGCTCCAAGGATTTCACCTCAGGATGAACGGCACCACCGTGGCAATGATGCCGGTAAAGACCACCACCAGGATGAAAAGGTTGTACCGGACATTGTAATTGCTGAGCAGTGAAACATCATAATACTTGTCCACACCCTGGTCCCGGTACATGGAAATCAGACCGGAAAGCAGTTTTTGACGCGATTCTTTCCCTTTCATCAATCCGATGACTACCACCAGGTTCACCAGAATGATCAGGCAAACAAAAACGAACATGACCGCCAAAGAGGAGTCGTCTGTTCTGGAATCCTTCGCCATTCCGGAATTGACAGCAAGGGTGATGAGATTCAGGCAGATGGATGTCAGGATGAAGATGGTGTCGGTTTTGGTGTTCTGGCTCAGTTCCGACGTAATGTGGTTATGTACATATTCGATCATAAGGATGAATTTACTGAGTCAATTTCTTAAATTCATCATCCTCGTAAAGTGACTTAAAATCCTCATCTTTTACGGCTGATTGTTTGAAACGGGGATTCATGGAAATGGCCCTGGCCAGATCGACCACCGCCTTTGCCTTTTCCCCTTTCAGGGCGTATATGCAGGCGCGGTTGTAATAATTGGTGGCAAAACCGGGATTGGCCTCAACTCCTTTATCTAAGGCTGCAACAGCCTCGTCGTACCTTTCCAGTCTGGCAAAGACCGAAGCTTTCATCCCATAAAGGTCGTTACGCCGGGGGTCCAGCGATATCGCCTTTTCAAAAGCCTCAAGCGCTTCACCGTACCTTTTCAGTTCATACAATGCCTGCCCTTTCCCGACATAATTCACTGACGAGTCAGGCTGAAGTGCGATCAGCTCTTCCATTCCTGCAAGTGCCTCTTCGTTTTTTCCGTATTCAGCCAGAATGAATGTTTTGAAAAACTTTATGGCTGTGTTGGAGGGGAATAACCGGCCCAGAGAATCCAGCCTGGGTAACATTTTTTGTTCTCCCTCAGGGGACCTCTCCATATTGGCTATAATCCACCATTGAACGGCTGACTTATTGCCGGGATGGCTTTGCATGAATTTCAGACAGATTTCCGATGCTTCTGCCTTTTTACCCTGCATCAGCAATTCACGTGCTTTGCCGGGCAATGCCTGGATACTGTCACCCGGTGAGGTTTCCTGTGACCATGTGTTAAAGCTGCAAAGGAGGGCAGCCAAATAAAAGAGAAAAATCCGCTTTTTCATTTTGTCTGATATTTATTGATTCTTATTTTCAGACAGCCAAAGCTGATAATAACATTCAATATACGGATTTTTCCCCGGAAATCAGACTATCCTTCCTCGTAAAGTGATATTAACAATCCTGATCCAGAACCTTCCTCAGGGTATTTCATCGTATACACGGACATAATCCACCTCAAACCAGTCGGGAAGAACAGCTTTGAACAACTCGGGTACAGGCTTTCCTATCCAACCGTTCTGGTCTTTTGATTCCAGTCCGCCCCGGCCGAAGGAACGGTGATACCCATGACACTCGGTTGAAACCAGAATAAATTGCTCAACTTCTGAAACAGGGCATTCCGGAGCCATCTGCCTGCCCACCTCTTTGCCGTCAGCATAAAAAACATAACCTTCAGGTGACCAGTCTACCCCGTAAGTATGCCAGCCATCGGCGGTTTCCACGTAGGGGAACCAGATGTGACCAAACCATTTGTTTTCCTTTCCATAGCCTCCCCAACCGTTTCCGCATCCTATGGTGCCCTCGGTATGCTGCCGGTAATTTTCCATAACGTCGCATTCCACTCCGCAATATTTCGGGTTTGGATGTGCGCCGATGGAAGGAGATTGAAGCCAGAATGCGGCGTGCCAGCCATCATACCGTGGAAGTTTACAACGGATCTCATAATAGCCGAAACGGTGCATGAATTTTGCTGGTTTCTTTGGGCCGAAAGGCCAAAATCCTTTCGCCTCCGGGTCACGGGGAATGTCAAATGTCAGCGATCCCGTCTGGAGATGTCCCGAATAGAAATCATCGCCTTTACGGATCAGGTTGATTTTCAGATGACCGTTGCCATCCAGTTCCACACCTTCCCTAGTGAAGGTGGGCGACTTATATCCCCAGTAGTCGAGCCTGTAGTTCCATTTGGTGGTATCCAGGCTTTTCCCGTCAAATTCATCGTTCCAGACCAGCTTCCACTTTTTACCCTGAGGCAAGGTTG
>CAYWTT010000109.1:0-6873 GCA_964461245.1 uncultured Prolixibacteraceae bacterium
CTACCCCTGGGAATTGTTGCAGGACAGCATCACCGACTCAAAACCGCTTTGCGTGACCTCGGGAATGATCCGCCAGCTGAGTACCCGCAACGACCGGAAGGTCATTAAAACCGTATCAGCCAACAACGCGCTGGTAATCGCCGATCCCGACCTGAATAAATTTCTTCCCCAATTGCCGGGTGCCCTCCAGGAAGGGAAGCTGGTCTCGGAAAAACTCACCGGCGGAGGTATGGAAACCATCACCTGCCTGAACGGAGGCCACACCTCGATCATCGAGAAACTATACTGTAACGATTATAAGATTATTCATCTGTCGGGGCACGGCATTTTCAATCCAGATTCTGAAAGGGGATCCGGAATGGTAATTGGCAGGGATCTCTATCTCTCGACCCGTGAAATTGCGCAGATGAGCACTGTCCCCGACCTGGTGTTTGTCAATTGCTGCCATCTGGGCAAAGTGACCGGGGTGGCCGAAGAGTTCTGGCAAAAACGGTACAGACTGGCCGCCAACCTGGGCACCCAACTGGTGGAGAATGGGGTCAAATGTGTGATCGCAGCCGGCTGGGCCGTAAATGACCAGGCAGCCCTGGAGTTTGCCAGGGTTTTTTATGACCGGATGTTTTTGGGCTACAGCTTTGGAGAATCGGTGAAAGAAGCACGGCGGATCGTCTTTGAGAAATTCAGACAATGCAATACCTGGGGGGCATACCAATGTTACGGGGATCCATTCTATAAGCTTCCGCATGCCGTCAGTGATAATAAAGGCGGAGAGCATACCTACCTGATTGAACAGGAAGCAGAAGTCGATCTGATGAATCTCAGGAATCAGGTTGAAATCGGGAACCGCACGTCATCGGAATATCTGGGTGAACTCACTTCCATTACGGCTGCCGTCGACAAAGCCGGGATCCGCAACGCCGTAATCACAGAAAAAGAAGCGGTGATCCTGCAGGAATTGGGAGAATATGCAGAAGCCTGCGAAAAATACAGGAAACTGCTTACCATGGAAGAAGCCGTCTTTTCCTATTCGGTGGCCGAGAAATACTGCAATGCCCAGGCTAAAAGGATCATCAACGATTTCAGGGAAACACCGGAGAAGAAAGCGGAGTACCTGGTCCAGCTCCACAAGGTGATCAGCGACCTGGAAATGCTGATCAGCATCAGTCCGACCTCCCAGCGGATGAATATCCTGGCGAGTACCTGCAAGCGTAAAGCGCTGCTGTCGGAAAAGGATGACAAAACCGGGTGGTACCTCAAAGCTGCTGCTGAATATCATCAGGCCTGGAACAACCGCCACAACTGGTATTCCCTGACCAACTGGCTTTCCCTGGAGAGTGTCATGGTGATATCCGGAAGGCACCGGTGGAATTCGGACAGGGATGACAACGGTAAGCCGGTCGGGTATTTTCTTCCTTCCAGGGAAACCGTCCTGCTCTTTTTAGAGGAGGCCTGCTCTTTCCTTCCCGACAAAGTAGAACGCATGAGTTATTGGGATATGCTGGCCGACCTGAATATCCGGCTCTGCAAATTCATCATTCAGTTTGACACTGATAACCAAGCCGTGAACCCGGGGAATTTCATCAGAGAGATCGGGGAGATCTGGAAAATGGCCGGATCAAAAGGGAAACGGTTCGCTGAAATTGAACACCTCGGCTTTTTGACCGATGCACTGACACCACCTGAAAATGACCAGGCCCGGGAGCTGCAAAAGACCCTCGGTAACCTGAAAAAAGAGTTGTCCCACATGTTATTGTCCTGATATATTGATTTTTAAAAACAATTTCCATGCAGACTTTATTCGATATTCACAACCATCTTTTCAACCGGCACTTTCTGGCAAAAGAGCTGCTTTTCCGGCTGACCAGGGAGATGAAGAAACTGATTGTCCCGGAGCTGGAGCAGGAGCGCGGCCTGGATGATTCCTTGCAAAAGCTTAGGAACGTCATCAAAGCCCTGAAAAGATACTCCCATGCGATCAGGGTTTTCACCCGGCGGAATTCCACTGCGATTTATGAAGAGCTGAACAAAGTGTACAAGGGAAAATTTATCCTGACCCCCCTGACCTTTGACCTCACTTACTGTTTTGCCCCCTCTGCAGACCGGAATGGAGCTGCAGCGTCGGAACCGTCGGTGAACGAATATTTTGACGGCGAAATGGAATCCCTTTTCAGGTTGATCGAACAGCAGGCAGCACTGGCAGTAAGGGACAGGGGGGAAACAATTCCGGAAGAGGGAAAGGTTTGGAAGGAGTATCTCCTGGAAAAGGAAAAATTGATAAAAAATGCGGAAGCGCTCCGGGAAGTGCCTGAGGCAAGGTCAGGCGGACAACCGGATATGAGGGGTTTTCCGGAATTTCCAGGACCTTTTGACGGTTTTGAAGAACAGATCAGACAGATCAGGGAGTTAAAGGAAAATCCGGATTGCAGGGACATGATATATCCGTTTCTGGCCGTGGATCCGCGCCGCCCCGGGATCCTGGAATATGCCAGGAACAATACAGGCAGGGGAAAGCTTTTTGCAGGCATCAAGCTTTACTGTCCCAACGGCTATTCGCCGACCGATCCGCTGCTTTACGGCACTACCGGGCAAAAAGACGGGCTGTACGCTTTTTGCGAGGAAAACGGGATTCCGGTAACGGCCCATAACTCCGACGGCGGATTTGCCACCCTTTCGAAAAGCGTGTTTATCCACGGATTGATCCATGACCAGGGAGAACTGGTACAACTGGAGAATGAACGTTTAAACTTCAGCGGATCCATACTGAGTGACAATGCCGTATATGAAAGGGCGGTCGCACTCAATCATCCTCTTTTATGGGAAAAGGTAGTGGAAAAATACCCCGGACTGATCCTGAATCTCGCACATTTCGGAGGGGGTGGGCAATTGGAAAAGGCATTGGAAAACCCGAATGATCATACGCTCTGGTCCAACCGGATCATATCCCTTCTGAAAGATGGCCGGTACAAGGTATACACCGATCTCTCCTGTTTCACCGAGTTCGGCATACTCAGAAAATTCGTGGATAGCCCGGTATATGACGAGATTAAAGGGAAAATACTGTATGGCTCCGATTATACCCTCCTGCTGTTGTTTGAAGATGACTTTCCCCGGAATGTAAAACAGTTCAGGCAGTGTTTCGGAAACGATTTTGAGATCATTGCCGGCGCCAACCCGCGGGAATTTCTGAAGCATGTGATTGGATAAACGATCCGGCTAATTCATGGTTTCTGTCAGCTTTTTCACTACCCTGAACTCCCGGAAAAACTCCTTGGCGATCACCCGGAGAAGGGTATACACCGGAACGGCCAGCAGCATGCCAGGCAAACCCGCCAGCCCGCCCCCCATGATGATGACAATGAAGATCTCCAGAGGATGCGACTTCACGCTTTTGGAATAAATCAGGGGAACCAGGATATTGTTGTCGACAAAATTTACTGCCAGGAAGACAGCTGCCATTTTGATCACTTCGGGGAGAAGTTCGTTATAGGATCCAAAAGCAAGCGTACCGGTGATCCCCAGCGAAATACCCACCAGGGATCCGATGAATGGTCCGAGGTAAGGAATGATGTTCATTATCCCCCCGAAAAAGCCGATCAGCAGGGCATTTTTCACTCCCAGCATCCACAATCCTATGGTAATCAGCGACATCACACCCAGCACTTCCAGCAAAATTCCAATAAAATAGCGCATCAGAAGGTTTTTGGATTCAGCCACCACCTTGAGGGTGGCCGCATGGTGTTCAACGGGGATTATCAGTAATAGCCCTTCCTGGAACATGTTTTCATCTTTAAGGAAAAAAAAGGCGATGAAAAGGATGGAAAACATCCCGATGAAAATATTTCCCGCGGCACTGATAAAGCCGGTCAGGAAGCTGCCCACATTTCCGAAGTTGACCACCGATTTCACCTTGCTGACGGCAAAATCCTGGAGGCTCTGTCCTTCGGGAATGGCGCCGAACTGATGCAAACGGATATCCAGCCATTGCAGGGGGTCCTGTAAGCTCTGCGCAAGTTTGGCCACATCGATCCTGGAGATGGTATCTGCCTGGCTGATGATCAGCGGCACAAAAACAGCCAGCATGCCAGCAAAAAAGAGCACGATGACCAATAAAGCCAACAAGGCGCTGGCCGAATGGGGCATTCTCAGCCTCCGGAAATGCAGCCGGTCAAAAAAACGGACCAGCGGTTGACCAGTAAAGGAGAGGATTGCGGCAACCAGCACCCACCCGATTATATAGTAAAACTTCCACAGGAGATATCCCACAAGGGCAAGAGCCAATAAATATCCCGTATATTTCAATATCTGTTTCATTCTATTAAATTACAGACATAAAAATAAGAAAAATCATTCAAAACGTTCGAATATAATAAACAGACCATTTAAAAGTCCAAATCCTGAAAAAAGTGATCTACCCCTGAGTTTATAAGGCTTTTCTGACTAATTCACCCCTGTTTTGAAAGCATGTTCAAAGCAATAAGGGGATTATTGAACCTGTGCCCAGTTCACCCCATGGATATTTTGATTCTTTTTTCCATGAAACAGAGAAATTTACAGTTAGGTATTTGACAAATTGAAATTTTACTTTAAATTAGAGGCGGGTATGGATTTCCCGGGAACGGAGAACCTGAAGAGAACCACTTCAGCAACCCGTTATCCGTCAATCCGGGATGGATAAGATTGCAATTTAAAGTAACATAGACCACTTAAGGGAACTTATGATCAAAAATAATCTGTGTAACATATTAAATCAAAATGTGAACCATTACTACTTTCGTGTTTTTCATCATGATAAATATGTCCTTTCAAACTAAAGAAAATAATAGACTACCAAAGAGATGTTTTAACCTAATAAAAAATGTGTATGAAACTACTTTACCAAAAACTACAAACGACACGGAGCGTGCTTTGCACAATGTTCCTGGGGCTCTTCCTTCTGTTTGCTTCTTTTGCACAGGGGCAAACGGTTGCTACCGATAAGCCGGATTATCTGCCCGGAGAAACCGTAATCATTTCCGGGACCGGATGGACAGGTGATGCCGGAGTGATGCTGGTGATCGAGCACCTGAACTTCATGGATCATGCAAATGATACCCTATATGCCGACGTTCTTGCAGGTGGTTTTATCAACGACAAATATATGATCAGTGAGTTTGACCTGGGTGAGCTGTTCATGCTGACCGCTACGGGGCTGACTACGGGTAAAACGGCTGAAACGTATTTTACAGATGCTGCAGCAACAGATGGAGAAGGAACCCTTACTGTAAGTCCTGTTTTTAAATGTGGTGCGGGAAATCAGAATTATACATTTACTTTCAATTCTGGAACTGGTAATCAGTATGGAAATAATTCCCGTGCGCATATCACATTCCCTCTTACCTGGACGCTTACAACCGGTGCTGGAGGGAATGTTACAGTTACTCCGATTGGACCACCACAGGATGCAGTTTCATCTTATAGTATTTCAGGATCGGAATTGACCGTAATTTTTAAAACGGGGAACAATGGTGGTTTTAATGTTAGCATTACTGGCGTACCGATGCCTGCTAATGTTAAATATGAAATACCGATGGAAACAGATGGGGATAATAATGGAAGTTTCTCTTCGGTCAATCCAATTCCTTACATCATTTCATCAGACCAGAACGACGGGCATATTATCGGTGGAGTCAGTTCATGCCAGACTATTTCAAATGGAGACCTGACTCTTGTTGGCAACACAGGGATGATCGGATGGTGGTATATGAAAAACAATACTACTCAACCTACGTACCAGCAAATACCTGGAAGCTATGGAAAATCCTCACAAAGTCTGAGCAATATTCCGGTAGGTACTAAGGAATGGTACTATGTTGAAACGAGTGGAGGATGTAACGGACATACTACTTCAGATGTGGCTGTTATGGCTGCAGGTACAGTTCCATCAGTTACGGCAAGTAATATTAACAGTTACGGCATATTCAACCCATACTTTGGAGAGACGACCCTGGTTTATACCGGGAATGTGACTGTGACATCGCTGTTGTCATATACGGTAACCTATTCAATCGGAGCCACACCCATAACTTATCCGTACACCTTCCCTGCAGGATCAACAACGGTAAACGTTTCTGTTACCAATATGTGTGGTACCGCCACCACATCATTTATTGTAAGTACAGGAATTCCACCGCAAATTACCTGTCCGGCCAATATCAGTGCAGATACCAGTGATGATGACCTGGGAGATTGCGATGCAGTGGTGAACTATGACCTTATCTGGGACGGAGCCACTGCAACAGCCACCCCGGCAGCCGGACATTATATCGGAAATCCGCAACCAACGATTTCCTATTCCTGGAATGCGAGTACCACTTATTTGCCGGGTACCGGCAGCGGACTGGCCTATCCCAAGGGAACCACCACAGTCAACCTGAAAGCCTCTAGTCTGGCCGGCGAAGCTGCATGCAGCTTTACTATAACGGTAGCTGATGATGAAGCGCCGGTTTTAATTGATACTGATGATTGTAGTACATTAAATCAGTCAAACCTGAATATGTGCCTGAGCGCAGCCCAGGCTTTCGATGCCTCCACATTGGAAGACGATGTGGCAGCACTTTACAAGGACAACTGTCCGGGAACTATCACTGCTACTTTGACTGATACCAATGAAGGCGTTGATAATGATAATTGTGAATGGTCATTTGAATATGTTTTCACCATTGAAGATGTAGTAGGAAATGAAACCTCCTGCTCGGTAATTTATTCCGGTAGTGACCAGACAGCTCCAAATCTAATTGACGCAGCAGTTACTTGCAGCAGTCTCGACATTTCAGATGTCGATGAATGCCTGTCAGCTGCAGAATCATGGGATGCCACAGAGCTTGAAGATGATGT